>JAURMX010000061.1 GCA_030830475.1 Candidatus Nanopelagicales bacterium | reverse complement strand
GATTTAAATCGTCAAGCACTAACTAAGATCTCAGAAATAATTAATGAGTATGAAATTCCGGCCCACACCGTTGGTTTTGGCGTAAAAGGCTGTATTACCTGGTCGGCCGAGCCGGTTCGTAATTACCGTGATTACAAAGCCACAGATTTTGATATCGCCGAACTCTCCTTCTTCTGGTCTTTGAATAGAAATGTTATGACCCCGCCGGGATTGGATGAGCAGTGGTTAATCTCCTTGGCACATGGCCAAAGAGAGATCGACATCATTGTTGGCGACTTCTTAGAGTTCGCTAAAGCAATTCGCGCTTAAGCGCGATAGTAATGTTCTAAATTCCAAGCCCGTACGCCGCCCGCTACGCCTGCAGTGTTTGGCACGATCACAACATCATCTCCCATTCGCTCTAGATCTATCGGTCTGATGCAACGTGCATTTCCACCGCCGATATACAAGCGATCCCATTTAAAAACTGGACGCAACTCTTCAACCAATTGTCGGATGCGACGAGACCAAAAAACATTTCCTAATCTCTTGCGCTCTGGTTCACCAATCCAGGTGTCATAGGTAGTACCTCTGCGCACCGTTGCGTGAGAGAACTCAAAGTGAGGAGTTAACTTTCCGCCATAAAAAATTGCAAAACCCAATCCTGTTCCCAATGTAATAACAACTTCATAACCCGATCCGGTAATAATTCCCGCGCCATGCACCTCTGCATCATTTAAAACCAAGGTGGGAATGCCCAATTTATCGGAAACCGCTTTCTGTACATCAAAATCACTCCATTGATCCTGCAACTCTGGATCGATTCTGGTGCGCGGACCACGGGTAGTTATGTAATGCGGGGTGGCAACTACGACACCATTTCGAATCATCCCCGGCATTCCGATTGTGGCACGGTAAGCCTTGGGCAGCGCTGACGAAATTTCATCGATGGTGATTACAAACCGTTCTGGAGAGAGTGGATAAGGGGTTTCGATTCGGCCCGGCTTTGAATGCATAGTGCCGGATTCATCTAGGACACAGCTCTTTAAGAACAATCCTCCGCAATCAACTGAGAGGGTTAAACGCTCATCCACCATTGAATTCTAAGGCAACTCTGAGTATGTTTTTTCGGTGGCAATCATCGAAATCCAAAACCTAGCGAAGAGTTTTGGTTCGGTAAAGGCTGTAGATGGCGTTGATCTAGATATCCAGGCTGGAGAGTTCTTGACCTTGCTTGGACCGTCTGGTTCAGGCAAGACCACGGTCTTGAGAATGATTGCAGGATTTGAAACCCCAGATTCCGGCAGTATCAAATTAAATGGTACCGATATAACTTATCTGCCACCTTATGAAAGAGATGTAAATACAGTTTTTCAAGATTACGCACTCTTTCCTCATATGGATGTTCTTTCCAACATTGAGTACGGTTTAAAAGTCAAGAAATTTGAAAAGGCAGAACGTCGCGAGAAAGCTTTAAAGGCGTTGGAACAGGTTCGTCTAGCTGGTTATGAAAACCGTAAACCAAACCAACTCTCAGGAGGTCAACGTCAAAGAGTTGCTTTGGCGCGTGCTTTGGTAAATCGCCCATCAGTTCTATTGCTTGATGAGCCACTTGGAGCATTAGATCTAAAGTTACGCCAACAAATGCAGATCGAGTTAAAAGAGTTACAACGTGAAGTAGGAATTACCTTTATTTTTGTGACACATGACCAAGAAGAAGCATTGACGATGAGTGATAGGATCGCGGTTTTTGATAAAGGAAAGATTCAACAATTAGATAAGCCAGCTGCGATCTATGAATCTCCCAAAAATGAATTTGTCGCAGGTTTTGTTGGCATCTCAAATTTGATTTCGGGAGCTGCTGCTCAAAAACTAATCGGCAAAGCTGGAACCTTTACCGTTCGACCAGAGAAAATACGACTGGGTATGACCGGTTCTGATGTGAGAAATGCAGAAGGACTCATTAAAGAGGTGGAGTATCTCGGCCCCAGCACCCGTTTCTTAGTGCAACTTGATGCCGGGGTTGAGTTAATGGCGCTACGTCAAAACAGCTCTGAATCCGCCTTTGAAGTTGAGGCTATGCGAAATACCCGAACCACACTCAGTTGGGAAATCGCTAGCGAATATCAACTTGTTTAAATAAGAATTCCCATCTTGTCGGATGGGATTAACAGTGGAAATTCCACTGTTTTGTCGCACGAAGAAGTGCGACAAATTAAGGAGGAAAAGTGCGAGTTACAAAACTTCGCAGATTTGCAGTTGTAATGGCTGCGAGCTCACTACTCCTCGCTGGCTGCTCGAGCTCTAGCGATGAGGCTGATAGTGGTGCATATGCAGGACCTGTTAAAGACACTCCAGGAACAATTAATGTTCTAGCTTGGCCAGGTTATGCGGAAGATGGTTCAACAGATCCAAATGTCGACTGGGTTACTCCGTTTGAAGAAGCGACTGGATGTACCGTCAATGTGAAAACTTATGGAACCTCTGATGAAGCGGTCCAGTTGATGCAATCAGGTGGATACGATGTTATATCCGCTTCTGGAGATGCATCATTGCGTCTTATTTACGGTGGAGATCTACAACCTGTAAATCTAGATCTAATTCCAAACTATGCAGATATCTTTGAAAACTTGAAGGATCGTCCATGGAATACCGTGGATGGCAAGAACTACGGAGTTCCTCATGGCCGTGGTGCAAACGTTCTTCAGTACACAATTGGAAAAGTAGACCCAGCACCAACATCATGGTCTGTTGTTTGGGAAGCTAACTCACCACAAAAGGGCAAGATCACAGCATATGACTCTGCAATCTACATTGCAGATGCTGCTGTTTACTTAATGTCCACTAAGCCAGAGTTAGGAATTACCGATCCTTACGCTCTAGATCAAACGCAGTTTGATGCTGCAATGGCGCTTCTAGAGCAGCAAAAACCACTGGTTGCTGAATATTGGGCTGATTACACCAAGTACATCGGTGCAGTTCAAAGCGGTAGCATAACTGTCGGAACCTCATGGCAGGTTATCGCCAACGTTTTAAATGGCGAAAAAGAGACAGTTGGTGCGGTTAAGCCTGTAGAAGGTGCAACCGGCTGGTCTGACACCTGGATGATCTCATCCAAGACAGAGGCGATCGATTGTGCTTACAAGTGGCTCAATCACATCATCACCCCTGATGTAAACGCACAGGCAGCAGAGTGGTTCGGCGAAGCGCCAGCCAACTCCAAGGCATGCGCGTTGACAGCAAATAAGGATCACTGCGCTCTTTATCACGCAGAAGAGACTGATTACTGGTCCAATGTTTATTACTGGAAGACTCCAACCGAACAGTGCCTAGATGGTCGTACGGATGCTAAGTGCATTCCTTACGCCGAATGGGTAAAAGCTTGGTCTAGCTTCCGTAACTCATAGAGAGTAAATAAGTTGAGTGGGCGTCCTTAATCGGGCGCCCACTCTCATAAAAAATGACGATAACAACCTCGGCACGTAGATATTTGCACCGCAATGTGAGAGCGAGAATCAGCGCTCTCTTAGCGCTGCCTCTTTTCTGGTTGGTTGTTATTTATATTGGTTCACTCGCCGCATTATTTATTACTTCAATATGGAAGATTGATACCTTTACTAGCAAGGTAATTCGTGAGTTCACTTTACAAAATTTTATTGACGTATTTACTGACCGTGCATATTTCAATGTAACGATTCGAACTTTATTTGTCGCAATCTGTGTCACATTAATTTGTGCAACCATTGCGATTCCGATGGCATTTTTTATGGCCCGCATTGCACGTCCAAGATCTCGACCAATACTTATCGCCCTAGTTATCACCCCACTCTGGGCTTCTTATCTCGTAAAGATCTACGCCTGGCGAACCATGTTTTACCCAGAGACCGGCTTTATAAACTGGTTAATCTCACCGCTAGGCGGTTCCAGCCCCGGCTTCGGGATCTTGGCCGTGATTATTGGATTGACCTACCTCTGGCTGCCTTACATGGTCTTACCAATTTATGCCGGCATGGAGAAGCTACCTGATTCGGTAATTGATGCCTCCTCTGATCTCGGAGCCAAATCTGGACGCACCTTCTTCAATATAATTCTGCCCATTACATGGCCTTCAATCATTGCTGGCTCAATCTTTACCTTCTCGCTGAGCATGGGTGATTACATAACGGTGCAAATCTTGGGCGGAACTTTCCAAATGCTAGGCAATGTGGTTTATCAGAATTTCTCCTTAAATCTGCCGTTTGCCGCGGCGGTAGCTTTAATTCCAGTAATAATAATGATGGTCTATCTAGGCAGTGTAAGAAAGACCGGAGCGTTAGATAACTTATGAAACTATCAACGCCTGCAAAACTTTTTCTTTGGACCGTAATGGGATTTGGTTTAGCTTTTATTTATGTCCCATTAATTCTTGTTGTTATAAATTCATTTAATACCAATACATCATTTGCTTGGCCGCCTACCGGATTCACCACTTCATGGTGGAGTAAAGCGGCGGTGAATGAAGGTGTGCGAGAGGCAATAGGTAGATCTCTATTTGTCGCAACTATTGCAACTTTGATCGCTTTAGTCTTGGGTTCCTTGGCTGCTGCTGCTATCGCCCGCTACAAATTCTTTGGAAGAGATGCCATCTCACTTCTATTTGTCTTGCCCATTGCTTTACCTGGAATAGTTACTGGTATCGCACTCAATAATGTTTTTACTAACTTCCTTGGCGAGTTAACTATTTTCACCATAATTGTTGGCCACGCCACTTTTTGCATAGTAGTTGTCTTTAATAACGTTGCGGCTCGCTACCGCAGGATGGGCTCTACTTTAGAAGAAGCCAGTATGGATTTGGGGGCCAATCGCGTAACGACTTTTAGACTTGTAACCTTCCCGTTGCTTAGAAATGCGCTTATTGCAGGTGGATTGCTGGCCTTCGGTCTCTCATTTGATGAAATCATCGTCACCACATTTACTGCTGGTGCGGGTCAAAATACCTTGCCGATTTGGATTTTCCAAAATCTATTCCGGCCGAATCAGGCTCCGATTGTTAATGTGGTCGCGGCCGCTTTAGTAATAATCTCAATTGTGCCAATCTATCTTTCGCAGAGATTGACTCAAGAGAAATCAGATAAGTGAGATTTTTTTGGCTCTCTTTGGTCTGTCAGTGATAACCGCAAAAACCACCTTTTCCTTAAGCCACTTTAAATCCGCTTTGGAGTTCGCAGTCCACACATAGGTGCGGTTGGAAGTGTTGCGTTGAATCAATCCAGGGTGCTTTCTCAGAAGTTCAATACCAATCACGATATCTTTTGTGGGCCGAATCAGATATCCGAGTAAGTACTTGACTACCTTCATTGTTGGATAGGAGCTTTTCTTCATCCTGCGTACCGCGAAATAGGAAAAAGATATCAGTCTGACTTCTATATTTGCATCTCTTATTTCTTTCGCTCTACTATCCAAGAGTTTTATAACTGCTTTCTCTATGGCGCCACCCGAAAATACTGGATGCTTAGTCTCAATCAGTAAATCAATGCCATTTTCTATTGCCAGATCCAACAACTCATTTAAGGTAATTACAGAAACCTTCTCTTGCATTTCTGCCAAAGTTGTACGAGCAACCGCCTTATTTAAATTAGCGACCCTGCGCAAATTTCGATCATGAAAACAGACAATTTCTTTATCTTGGGTTAACCGCACATCACATTCAAATCCATCTGTGCTGGCTTCTATAGCTTTTTCATAAGCCCGTCGCGTTGCCTCCGAATATCGGTGGCTAAATCCGCGGTGGGCAAATACCTTCATCGTCCGATTATGAATCGAGCTGCGTTAATGAATCCAACTTTGCCTTTGCGGGACTTGACTAAAAATAACGCCCTAATCAATGGTGCGGTCGGGCCGAATACCCGAGAGAAAACCGCAGCTCTGGCGGTGAGATCCTTTCTAGTTCCCCAGTCACTGCCGGAACTATCTTTTGGATGAACCGCTACCGGAACAGGGAGAAATACCCCTTTTAACCCCGCCTTCAGGGCATCCGAAATGAATATGTACTCATCACCTAAGTAGTTTTCTGCCCCGGCACCAAAATTTTCATCAAACTTGATGCCTTTTGCGCGAATCGCATCAACCCGAACCATCATTTCGTAAGTTGCCGCTTTAGCAGAATTGAATCTTGTTAGCTTGTGAGGTTTTGTTGGATAGTTTTTTCTTAAAGCTCCAGATTCATCTACAGCTTGGGCCATTATTACCGAGCATTCAGAGTGGGCCTCAAAGTATGCGAGAACCTCATCAATTCCTGCTTCATTAAATGTGACATCATCATCACCAAAAAGTAAATACTTTCCGGAAGCACTTCTTAGTGCAGCGTTTCTACTTTTTGCTACCCCGCGACTTTTCAATCTAATTAATTGCTCCTCGTCAATCTCAAGAGATATCTCTGCTTCATTTGCAGATTGCACAATTACTATAACTTCTCTATCGCTTTTCTCTTTTGGAAACCTTATGTTCTTAGCACGCTGCGCCAGTGTTGAGTAGCCAATTGTTAAAAGTGGCTCACTCGAAGTCATCATCATCAGCAGTTCTAGAGTTTGATTTGGCATAACGCATCAAAGATCTCGAGGTGTTGGCGACTACTGAGTTCTGCAATCTAACACCAAGGAAGATGACCAAAGTGTTTGCAGCTGTTATCTGGCCATCAATGTTCAAAAATAGAAGGAGCCCTAGGAGAAAAAGTGTTCCGGCACCAGAGCTTAATGCTCCAGTTTCAGCAGCTTTGATGCGCGCCTTATATTGTTTTTGGGGCTTTGCTCTCTTTTTGCCACGCAATGCAGCCAACTTCACTTGAATCGCTATCTGCTTGCGAAAAAGATTCCCGACGACCTGCAGCACCAAAAGCAGAATAAGGGTGTTTACTAAGGCAAACCAAGGGTTTAAAAATAGGAAGAAAAGAAGAATTGCAACCAATTGAGTACCGAGACTTAGGATTTTAGTTAGCTCAAAGGCCATCACCCATTCTCGCTTTTCCTCTTTTGCAGTTCGATCCTTCTTGGCTGCTCGAAATGAACGGGCAAAAGCTTTTACGCGATAGTTCCTTTGATAGAACTGGCTCAATCTGGTAACTATGAAAAAAATAAAAAATCCTATTACCGCCAGCATCAGGGAGGTGGAGTCAAGTTCTCCTTCATGAAGTATGAGGGTGGCGAAAAACTTCAAGACCAATAACTCTGAAACTGAGATGGTTGCAGCGATTAATGATAGAAAGAGTAAGACAAATCTAAATCTTCCCCGTGGAAATAGGTGCCTAAAGCCTGCAATCATTTCACGACAGATAAATAGCATCGATTAACTTCTCTCTAGCTTTTTAGATCCGAGAATTGATAGTAGATGTCCCGCTGTTACAAATAGAGCTAGATAAAGACCCCAACGGAGCAAGGTTTCGCTGCCATTAAAAATCAAGATGATGATGGACATCTCTACTGAGTGGAAGAGGCGTTGCACGGCAAAAATCCGGAAAGGTGCTTTGGCAATCCGCAGCCAACTCTTAGTGGGCTCTCCAACGGATTTTGCATCTGCCAGCTTGGCTAATCCTGCAAAGG
>JAURMX010000060.1 GCA_030830475.1 Candidatus Nanopelagicales bacterium | reverse complement strand
CAGTGGCGAAACCCGTTCCTGTGGAACTGGAACCTGCGCAGTTGCTCTGGCAGCGACTATAAAAAAGGGCATGCGATTGCCGGCTCGCTGGGTAATCCATCCTCCCGGAGGACGGTTAGTTGTTGAGATTGATCCGCACTCCAACGCGGTATTAATTGGACCAGCGGTTTTACTGGCAGATCACAATTTGGAGCCATTTCTTGTCTGATCCCCGTGAGTTTGATGAGCTTGATGCGCTCATTCAAGAGAGCCAAGAGGTAGCGGCTGATTACGACTCAGAGATTTTTATTCCAGATTCCTTTCAATCCACTCAGCAGGAGTTAAGTGATCGTCAGGCTCTGCGCCGCGTTGTAGGACTTTCAACAGAGTTAACCGATATCTCTGAAGCCGAGTACCGCCAGCTTCGATTAGAGCGGGTTGTTTTAGTTGGTGTTTGGACAGAGGGAACGGTAAAGGATGCGGAGAACTCTATGGAGGAGTTAGCCGCTCTTGCCGAGACCGCGGGTTCAACTGTGATGGATGCGATTATTCAAAGAAGAGACAAACCCGATCCAGCAACCTTTATTGGCTCTGGAAAGGTCAGCGAGTTAAAGGCGATTGTTAAATCAACTGGTGCTGATACGGTCATCTGCGATGGTGAGTTGAGCCCTTCGCAATTAAAAAACTTAGAGGATCGAATCAAGGTAAAGGTTGTTGACCGCACCGTTTTGATTTTGGATATCTTCGCACAACACGCTAAAAGCAAAGAGGGTAAAGCCCAGGTTGAGTTAGCGCAGATTAGTTATCTACTTCCAAGGCTGCGTGGTTGGGGTGACTCACTTTCCCGTCAGGCTGGTCGTGCCGCCGGCATTGGTGGCCGTGGTCCTGGTGAAACCAAGATTGAGGTTGATAGAAGGCGCATTCGCGACAAGATGGCCAAGTTACGTCGCGAGATAAATGCGATGAAAACAGCTCGTGACACGAAGCGTCAAGAGCGAAAGCGAAATCAGATTCCATCTGTTGCAATCGCTGGTTACACCAACGCAGGAAAATCATCGCTATTGAACCGTCTCACAAATGCTGGAGTGTTGGTGCAAAACGCTTTGTTTGCGACCTTGGATCCAACCGTTAGAAGAGCTGAGACCGCTGATGGTCGGGTTTACACATTGAGTGACACCGTGGGTTTTGTTAAGCACCTGCCACATGACCTGATCGACGCATTTAAATCAACTTTGGAGGAGGTCTCTAGCGCAGATGTAATTGTTCATGTTGTTGATGGATCACATTCTGATCCACTTGGACAGATCAGGGCGGTTAGGGGAGTTATCGATGAAATTGGCGGTGCGAAGATCCCCGAAATTATCGCGATAAATAAGGCTGATATCGCCGATCCTGAGGTGATTGCTCAGATTATGCGACAGGAGCCAGATGCCTATGCCATCTCGGTTTTAACTGGTGCTGGGGTCGCAGAGTTAGTTAAAGCAATTGAAATCTCTTTGCCTAGACCTCGAATAGAGATGCGAACAGTTGTGCCATATGACAGAGGTGATTTAGTTAGTCAGGTTCATGAATATGGAGAGATTATTAGTGAGGAGTATTTGCCTGAAGGCACCGCACTTCATGCCATGGTCGATGGCTCACTAGCGCATGCGCTTGAAAAATATGTTGTTGCTAAATAGAGCGTAGAACCGCGGTAACGATTCCAAGTATTTCGCACTCATCACCATTGATTGGTGGATAATCATCATTTGCTGGCATTAACCAGATGTGACCATCTTTTTTGGTGAAGGTCTTCACTGTGGCTTCACCATCAATCATTGCAGCAACGATCTGGCCTTTGTTGCAATCTTTCTGGGCGCGGATAACTACATAATCACCATCGCAGATTGCGGCGTTGATCATGGAATCTCCAACCACCTTGAGCATAAACAACTCACCTTCGCCAACAAGTGATGCGGGAAGTGGGAATAGCTCTTCAACATTTTGCTCGGCCAGGATTGGGCCACCAGCGGCAATACGTCCCACCAAAGGAACATTGTGGGTTTTCTCCGGAGTGATATCTACAAATCGATCATCACCAGGGGTTAGAACCTCAAGAGCGCGACCACGGGAGGGATCTCTGCGAATCCAACCCTTTTCCTCTAGTGCCTCGAGTTGGTATTTGACGCTGGAGGGAGAGGAGAGGCCGGCCGCCTCACCGATCTCACGCATTGAAGGGGGATAACCATTGGTCTCCATAGCCTTCTTAATCGCCATCAGGATCTTGGTCTGACGAGGGGTCAAGCCATTCTCATCAACAGGGCCATCAGGCAGTTCGGTGATCTTGGTGGGTTTTTTAGCCATGGGTAAAGGTTAGAACAGAAGTGCGAATAAATCAAACAAATGTTCTAAAAAAACTTGCCGATGTCAGTGGGGAGGTGTACCTTTGCTGTTAGAACAGACGTTCGAAGAGTATCCCCGCTCTCAATGATCTGATCTAGAAGTAACTGGAGAGATGAAGATGACTACGCTAGCCATCAATCCGTCCCTTGCTAATTTGAGCGAAAAAACCCCCGTAAATAGCTCACTTTCTGGTGTTCGACTTACCCCCCGTGGTCGCGCTGTTGCAAGGTTGGCTGTGATCACTTCGCTCTCCATACTGCTTCTTTCCGGATTCGCTGCGGTCACCGGGGCATCTGCTGGTTCATCAGATACCGCAATCCCGACCCCCTACATCAAGATCAGTGTGAAGCCAGGAGAGACCCTCTGGTCTATCGCTGATGGGGTTGATGCTGATGGGGATCGCCGTTCAGTCGTAGCCGACATCGTTGAGATCAATAACCTCAAATCGCCAGAGCTTCAGGCCGGTCAGAAGATCTACATCCCGACACGCCCATAACGCTCAACACCCTTTCAAGTTGCGGTAACTCTCAACCCTTGCTTTACTCTTACCCCTAGATGTTGGGGTCAATTTACGATATGCTTCCATCCCTTGTGGTGCGGAACTTCTAAGTGAATACACCCAGAATCAGATTTTTACCAGCATTGAAAGGATGACACGCCGTGAACTGTCCATTTTGTCGTCACGAAGAGTCTCGAGTAATCGACTCCCGTCCGACCGATGAGGGCAGTTCAATCCGTCGTCGTCGTGAGTGCACCAACTGCGGCTCACGTTTTTCAACCGCTGAGACCGCGGTCCTCTCGATCATTAAGCGAAGTGGGGCCACCGAGCCATTTAGTCGCGAGAAGGTCATCAATGGCGTACGTAAGGCCTGCCAGAACCGTCCCGTCGATGATGATGATCTAGCCCTGCTTGCCCAGCGTGTGGAGGAGGCTCTGCGCGCTACCGGGCAGGCAGAGATCGAGGCTCAAGAGGTCGGTATGGCAATTCTCTCACCATTGCGAGAATTAGATGAGGTGGCCTACCTGCGATATGCCTCGGTATACCGTAACTTTTCCTCCCTTGAAGATTTCGAAGGTGAGATAGCACTTCTCCGCGCTCTGCCTTTCGAGAAAAACTCAGAAGTACAGTTAAGTAATAAAGATTCTCAAGTTGTTTCCCCGCAACTTCTGGCACCAAAAACGCCATAACGGGTCCGATAAGTAGTGAAAAAAACTGAATATCAGCAACAAAACAATGAAGTAAGAAAAACAAAAATTCAAAATTCGAAGCAGAAGACGGAGAAATAAGAATGTCGGACACGGTAATCAATCGCTCATCAGGAAAAAACAAGCTTGGAAAAGGCTTAACAATTGAGCGAGTGTTTAGCACCCCAGGTGTGCACCCATATGACAATGTCACTTGGGAGCGTCGCGATGTAGTACAGACCAACTGGAAAACTGGCGAGGTTGTTTTCGAACAACGCGGCGTTGAGTATCCAGATTTCTGGTCAGTAAATGCATCGACAATTGTTACCACCAAATACTTCCGTGGTGCGGTTGGTCATGACAACCGTGAATGGTCACTCAAGCAGGTTATTGATCGCGTAGTACTTACCTACGTTAAAGCTGGTAAGGAGTACGGCTACTTCGAAACAACTCAAGATGCAGAGATTTTCGAGCATGAGTTAACCCATATGTTGTTGCACCAGATCTTCTCATTTAACTCTCCAGTTTGGTTCAACGTTGGAACCGCAGCACCACAACAGGTATCAGCATGTTTCATCCTCTCCGTTGATGACACCATGGATTCAATCCTTAACTGGTACCGCGAAGAGGGCATGATTTTCAAGGGTGGATCAGGTGCAGGTTTAAACCTCTCCAGAATCCGCTCTTCAAAAGAGCTTTTGAAATCTGGTGGAACCGCATCAGGACCGGTTTCCTTTATGCGTGGCGCTGATTCTTCAGCTGGAACAATCAAATCAGGTGGCGCTACCCGTCGCGCAGCAAAGATGGTTGTTCTAGATGTTGATCATCCAGATGTAGAAGAGTTCATCGAGACCAAGGTTCGTGAAGAGGACAAGATCCGCGCCCTTCGTGATGCTGGTTTTGATATGGATCTTGGAGGCAAGGACATCATCTCTGTCCAGTACCAGAACGCCAACAACTCAGTCCGTGTAAATGAAGAGTTCATGCGTGCTTATGAAAATGGCACACAGTTTGGCCTACGTGCTCGCTCCACCGGCGAGGTTATTGAAGAGGTTGATGCACGTGCATTATTCCGCAAGATGGCAGAGGCGGCATGGGCCTGTGCTGATCCTGGGATTCAATATGACACGACCATTAATGATTGGCACACCAACCCAGAGACTGGACGCATCAACGCATCCAACCCATGCTCTGAGTACATGTCACTAGACAATTCATCATGCAACCTTGCATCTTTGAACTTGATGAAGTTCCTAAAGAGCGATGGCTCTTTTGATGCCAAGAACTTTGTAAAAGCGGTTGAAATCATTATCACCGCAATGGATATCTCAATCTGCTTTGCAGATTTCCCAACAGAGGCGATCGGCGAGACAACACGTGCTTACCGTCAGCTCGGTATTGGCTATGCAAACCTCGGTGCGCTTTTGATGGCCTCCGGTTTGGCATATGACTCAGAGGGTGGCCGCGCACTAGCTGGTGCAATCACCTCTTTGATGACCGGTACCTCATACCGCCGCTCCGCTGAGTTGGCAGGAATTGTTGGTCCATATGATGGATATGCCCGCAACGCAGCTCCACATACCCGAGTCATGAAGAAGCACCATGCAGCATCTGTATCGGCAAAATCTGTATCAACATTGGATCGCGATGTTTGGACAGAGGCAAATAAGCAATGGGATGCCTGCCTATCAATCGGAGAAAAGAATGGCTGGCGCAATGCGCAGGCCTCTGTTTTGGCTCCAACCGGAACAATTGGTTTGATGATGGATTGCGATACCACCGGTATTGAGCCTGATTTCTCACTAGTTAAATTTAAGAAGTTGGTTGGTGGCGGTTCACTTCAGATCGTTAATCAAACCGTTCCACAAGCTCTTCGCAAACTTGGCTACACCGAAGAGACCATCGAAGCAATTGTCGAGTACATCACTGCAAATGGAAATGTTGTTGATGCACCTGGACTAAAGCCAGAGCATTACGATGTTTTTGATTGCGCACTTGGTGCACGATCAATCGCTCCAATGGGCCATGTCAGAATGATGGCGGCCTGCCAACCATTCCTATCAGGCGCAATCTCAAAGACAGTTAACCTTCCAGAGGATGCAACAATCGAAGATGTTGAAGAGGTTTACTACGAGGGCTGGAAGATGGGTCTAAAGGCGCTCGCTGTTTACCGCGATAACTGCAAGGTTGGTCAGCCACTTTCTGATGCGAAGGCTGCAAAGAAAGAGGATGCTGCAGAAGCATCTGCTCCAGCCCCAGCTACCCGCAAGCGTCTTCCAAAGTCACGTCCTTCACGCACCACCTCATTCTCAGTAGGTGGCGCAGAGGGTTACATGACAGCAGGAACCTACGAAGATGGCCAGCTTGGCGAAATCTTCCTAAAGCTTGGTAAGCAGGGTTCAACTCTTGCCGGTGTAATGGATGCGTTCTCAATCGCTGTATCAATTGGTTTGCAGTACGGAGTGCCACTAGAAACCTATGTTTCGAAGTTCACCAACTCCCGCTTCGAGCCAGCAGGTATGACAGATGATGCAGATATCCGCATGGCGCAATCCATGATGGATTACATCTTCCGTCGCCTGGCTCTTGATTATCTGCCATATGAAGAGCGCGCTGCTTACGGTATCTACACCGCAGCGGAGCGTGCCCAGGCACTTGAGACCGGCGAGTATGCACAGGTGCAAGAGGTTGCAGCTCCTGTAGTTGAAAACAAGGTTGAAGCAAAACCTGCTGCAAAGCCAGTAGAGGTAAAGATCGAAGCCGCACCAGTTCAGGTCGGATCTTCAACTGAACTACTAGAGAAGATTGCGGGCATTAAATCAGATGCTCCACTTTGCGTAACCTGCGGCGTAAAGATGCGTGCATCAGGTGCATGCTACGTATGCGAAGGTTGCGGCTCTACCTCTGGTTGCAGCTAAAAAGTGAATAAACTCTTAACTAAACTTCTTTAGAAGTTAAGGTAAGGGCATTGAGCAAATAAAAGTGAGTATAGAAAAGGTCCGTAGCGCTTTAAGCGCTGCGGTCCTTTCTATTAATGGCGCATCCCGCACCGGCCAAATTGAGATGGCAGAGGCGGTAGCAAACGCCTTATCTGATCGTCATCACCTCTTGGTCCAAGCCGGAACCGGTACCGGAAAATCATTGGCTTACCTGGTGCCAGCTTTGGTTCATGGCAAAAGAGTTCTAGTAGCTACCGCAACATTAGCTTTGCAACGTCAGTTAGTAGAAAGAGATCTACCGCGGGTTAAAGAGGCGCTAGAAAAAGAGCTGGGTAGGTCAATCACATTTGCGGTTTACAAAGGTGTTGGAAATTATCTCTGTCTACAAAAGATGAACGCCGATGATGGCACCGCGGATAGTGAAGTATTGGTGGAGTTCTCTGGCTTAGAAAGAGACTCTCGAAGATTACGAGAGTGGGCGCAAAAACCAGGTATATCGGGGGATAGAGATGATGCTCCTGATGTTGATCGCAGAGTTTGGTTAGCCAACTCGACATCAGGCAGAGAGTGTGTTGGCGCTGATGAGTGTCGCTTTGGTAGCGAGTGCTTTGCAGTTAATGCAAAGGCAAAGGCGCAGACCGCAGATATCGTGGTCACCAATCACACCTTGTTAGCAATAGAAATTGTTGATTCACACCCCATACTTCCTGAGCGAGATGCGGTGATACTTGATGAAGCTCATGAGTTTATGGATCGCACAACTCAGGCAGTGACCGAGGAGTTGACCGCCGGTCGAGTATCGCGCGCTGCAAATATGGTGCGCCGCCATATGCCCGGAAAATTGGCGGATAGTTTTATTAAAGCAGCGGATGGATTTGCTGATGCGATGGAGGAGTATGGTCTGGAATACCGCTCCGCCCCGGAACAAGAACGAAAGCTAAGCGAGATTCCTAGCGCTTTGGCCGCCCCGGTCCGCAAAGTTAAAGAAGCATGCGAGGCGGTTATCGCAGCGATTAATGCCGATAGTGAGATTGTTGATCCAGATACTTTGGCGGATCGAGCCAGGGTTAAAGGTGCGGTTAATGAAATCAAAACCACCGCGCAAAAATTGATGAAGGTAGGAAATGGTCAGGTGCTTTGGTACGAACCAACCTTCTCAACACTTTACTTGGCTCCTCTTGCCGTTTCACATGTACTGCGGGAAAACCTTTTCACCCAAACTCCTGTGATAGCAACAAGTGCAACTCTCACCGTAGGAAAGAGTTTTGATCCAATTGCTAAGAGTTTAGGGATATTTGGTACCGCACACGATGATGTGGAGGAGAAGAATGAAGATTGGAACCTTGACCCTTCTAATGTTCAGATGCTTGATGTTGGCTCGCCATTTGATTTCGCTAATCAAGGGATGCTTTATCTACCGAAGCAACTTCCAGAGCCAGGACGCGATGGGCCTTCTAAGGAAGCCCTTGTTGAATTGGGTGAATTAATCGATGCTGCAGGTGGCCGAACTTTGGCGCTGTTCTCATCATGGCGTGGAGTGGAAATGGCTGACGAACATTTGCGTCGGGTATTAGCCGAGCTGCCCATCTCCATCATTACCCAAAAACGTGGGGATAGTGTTGGTGCATTAGTAGAGAAGTTTGCAAATGATCCAACCTCAGTTTTGATTGGGACGATGAGCCTTTGGCAAGGTGTTGATGTTCCTGGCCCCTCATGCACATTGGTCGCGATTGATCGCATTCCCTTTCCGAGGCCTGATGATCCGGTTATGTCAGCAAGAGCGGCTGAGGCCGATGCAGCAGGTGGCTCTGGTTTCATGCAGGTTTCACTGCCCCGTGCTGCGCTGTTGTTGGCGCAAGGGGCCGGCAGGTTGATTAGGTCGGTTGAGGATCGGGGAGTGGTTGCCATTTTGGACTCCCGCATTGTGAACAAACGTTATGGAGCAATCCTCTTGAACTCTATGCCACCACTTTGGCGCACCAGCGAAGGTGCGGTGGTGAAAGAGTCGCTCAAGCGTCTGCATCAACAATTCACAGCTTGAGTTTTCCACCAAAAGGTTTTTTCCTGCCGAAACCGCTCTAGCGATGTAAATCATCAGCCATGAGATTTATGGTCATAGCTGTTGTGCTGGTTTTCATGGGATCAAATGCCTCTGTTGCGCAGTGTGAGGGGAATACCTGTATCGACGTGAGTGCGGATCAAGATAACAATCAGGTTGTCATCACCGTACAAAAGGGTAAATCAAGAAGTAGTAGTACTAGAGCCCCGCAACCAGTTGCTACGCCAGGGCTAAAAAAACCCTGGATTCCTTGGTTGCCAGGGCCCGCTTCCACAGCGAAGCCCCGCCCAAGACCAACAATCACTGTGCGGCCCAAGGTAAAGATCATCTCCGGATCGCAAATCTCTGATCAAGTAAAGAGTTTGTTACCCAAGGGCGGCATCATAACTCAGCCGTTAGGTGATGCTCTCGTGCAACAACCTATCAACTTCATGACCAATACCCCTCAGATCTTCACAACTGTAATCATTGTGCTTGGAGTTCCAATCACAATTCATCTCACACCTATATTTGAATGGGATTTCGGTGATGGAAATAAATCGACCACCAAACTTCCTGGTGCGCCATATCCGTTAGCTCTGATTAAAAACACTTACAAAACTTCCGGAGAAAAGAATGTTTTGCTAACTACGAGATGGAGTGGTTTTTGGCGGGCGGGGACACTAGGAGCGCCGATTAACGGCTCTATAACTCAAAAGGCTCAAAAGCGGATTATGGTAAGACCCGGTGCCATTACCTACAGGCCATAGTTTTCAACAGTTTCAGAGATTTTGATTTTGCTTAAGCTTTTCAAATCCATCCTTCGGCCATGACAATACTTACATCTCCGCTACCCGAAGACTCCTTGCTGCTAGCAGAGTTAACCAAGATTTCCGAAATAGATTACGAACAAGATCCAGCTCCACTTCAACGACAAGGAGCAGAGGCGGTAATTGATTTCATCGCAGATTTTTCAGCTGATGGTGTGGTCAGAGACAAAGGTTTAGTGGCATTGGTATTAACTAGATTGAAGGATTTACAGGTTAGAGATTTTGCTCTGGGAAGTGTGACTACAGAGAGCCTCGAACTTTACTTCAATGCTTGGAGTTGGTTATTGCGTTCTGCTCCACGAGGATTTATTGCACCGGTTGCAAATTTGTTGGCGGCGGTCGCGTATGAAAAAGGTGATGTTGCACTTGCACATCGAGCACTAGATCGGGCCAAAAATGATGACCTGGAATATGCGTTGACGAGGTTATTGCGCCAAGTATTTTCTGCAGGGTGGTCTCCCAACACATTTGCCGTTATGAGAGAGGAGCTACACCCAAGAGTTTGCGACGCAATTTTCTCAGGTAGCATAAATCCATGAACATCGGCGTTCCTAAAGAAATCAAAAATAATGAGTACCGAGTTGCCATTACACCCTCTGGGGTGCGGGAGTTTGTTAAAAATGGCCACACAGTTTTCATCGAAACCAACGCTGGAACTGGCAGCGCTATCTCGGATGCTGATTATCAGAAAGTTGGCGCACAGATACTGCCAACCGCTGATGAGGTTTGGGCCAAAGCGGATTTAGTTTTAAAGGTTAAAGAGCCGATCGCTGCGGAGTACTCCAGAATGCGGGACGGTCAGGTGCTATTCACTTATTTACATCTAGCCGCCTCTAAAGAGTGCACCGATGCGTTAATCGCCAGCGGAATAACTGCCATCGCCTACGAAACTGTCGAGGTAAATGGCGGTCTGCCACTTCTTGCTCCAATGAGTGAGGTAGCTGGACGTATGGCGGCACAGGTTGGTGCAGCGGCGCTACAAAAGAGCGCCGGCGGGCGTGGTGTTTTGTTGGGTGGTGTACCAGGCGTTCGGCCTGGCAAAGTCTTGGTTTTGGGAGGCGGAATCGCAGGTCTAGCTGCCGCAACCATCGCTCACGGCATGCGAGCAGATGTAACAGTGGTTGATATCAATCAAAGGCGACTGGGAGAGATTGATCAAAACTTCAATGGCACGGTAAAGACTTTAATCTCCAACACACATGAGATTGAAGAGCAGGCGATGGCGGCCGATCTGGTTATCGGAGCGGTCTTAGTTCATGGAGCAAAGGCTCCAAAGTTAATTACCAACGAGTTGGTAAAGAAAATGAAACCAGGCGCGGTTTTAGTTGATATCGCTATTGATCAAGGTGGCTGTTTTGAAGACTCCAAACCCACCACCCATGCCGATCCGACATTCAAAGTGCATGACACTCTATTTTACTGCGTTGCAAATATGCCGGGTGCGGTTCCATTTACATCTACTTACGCACTCTCCAACGCCACTTTGCCTTACGCGTTAGCTCTTGCCAACAACGGCTGGCAGGCAGCCTTAGCCGCAGATCCTGCATTGGCAAAGGGGCTTAATGTTCATGAGGGCAAGGTTTACTACCAAGCTGTCGCAGAGGCGCACGGCCTAACCTCACTTAAGTGGACTTTTTAGTTTTCATTTCCTATAGTCCGTCATAGGTCACGAGCTCCAGTTTCAAGCCCCGGCTAACTGGACGGCAACCCTCCACCACGGTGGGGTGCTCCGGGTGAAGACCAGGTCGATAGCAAGGCGCAATCGACAAGCGTGGGTCTGCCAAAGTTAGTCAGGCCCCCTGTTATTTGGGGAGGTTAGTTCATGTCATCTTTTTCCGTTACTAATGCTGAGTTTGAAACCCGGCAGGTTCATGCCGGACAGGTTCCAGATCCAACTACCGGAGCAAGGGCGTTACCTCTCTACCAAACCACCGCATACCAGTTCCGCGATACAAAACATGCTGCGGATTTATTTGGTTTGGCAGAGCTAGGCAACATCTATACCCGCATTATGAATCCAACTCAGGATGCTGTAGAACAGCGCATCGCTTCACTTGAAGGTGGAGTAGCTGCTCTGTTAGTTTCCTCTGGATCTGCTGCGACAACCTTTGCAATTCTTAATGTTGCTGAAGCTGGTGATCATGTTGTCTCCTCGCCCTCACTTTATGGTGGTACCTACAACCTGTTTCATTACACCTTGCCGAAATTCGGTATTGATGTCACCTTTGTAGAAAACCCAGAGGATCCAGAGAGCTGGAAGAAAGCGGTGCGACCAAACACCAAGGCTTTCTTTGGCGAGACCATCGCTAACCCTAAGAATGATGTTCTTGATATTGCTGCGGTTGCAGAGGTGGCGCACTCTGTTGGTGTTCCTTTAATTGTTGATAACACAGTTGCGACACCATTTTTGATCAGACCAATTGAGCATGGTGCAGATGTCGTTGTGCACTCAGCAACTAAATTCCTATCAGGACATGGCAATGCGGTAGTTGGCGCAATTGTTGACGCTGGCAAATTTGATTATGCGAAGCATCCAGAGCGGTTCAAGAACTTTAATCAACCCGATCCGAGCTATCACGGTTTGGTTTACGCCCAAGCACTGGGGGTTGGCTCCGCATTTGGTGCGAATTTGGCTTACATTTTCAAGATTCGCTTAACCCTATTGCGCGATATTGGTGCTGCTGTGGCCCCATTTAATGCTTGGTTGTTGGCGCAAGGTTTGGAGACCCTTTCACTCCGCATCGAACGCCACGTTGATAATGCTCTTGCAGTAGCAAGTTGGTTAGAGCAGCATCCGAAGGTTGAAAAGGTAAATTACGCATCACTTCCATCTTCACCATGGAACGTTCTGGCCAAGAAGTACTGTCCAAGAGGAAGTGGTTCAGTGCTTTCCTTTGAGATCAAAGGCGGGGTAGAGGCCGGCAAGAAGTTCATTGAGGCTTTGAATATCTTCTCCCACGTAGCAAATATCGGTGATGTGCGCTCGTTGGCTATTCATCCAGCTTCAACTACCCATTCACAGTTGACTCCGGCAGAGCAGCTGCAAGCTGGCGTCACTCCAGGTTTAGTTCGCTTGAGTCTCGGTATTGAAAATATCAACGACATAAAGGCGGATTTAGAAAAAGCTTTTGCCGCCGCAAAGTAAATGAGTATCTCTCATTCAGTAACGGGGGCTTGGCTGGAGTTCCATGATCCAGGCGAACGTAAATTCCACAAGTTAGGTGATTTGGAGTTGGAGTCGGGTGAGTTTTTGCCTGATGTAACAATCGCTTATCAAAGTTGGGGAGAGTTAAACACGGAGAAGTCCAACGCGATTTTGATTAATCATGCATTAACTGGTTGGTCTGATGTGCCTTCTTGGTGGCCAGAGATGGTCGGACCCGGGCTTCCCTTTGATACCAATAAGTACTTTGTCATCTGTCCAAATGTAATTGGCGGCTGTCAGGGAAGTACCGGTCCTTCATCGTTGGCACCCGATGGCCGACGATGGGGATCGCGTTTTCCATTTCTTTCAATCCGCGACATGGTTTCTGCGGAGGTTCTTTTTAGTGAACAACTAGGAATTTCAAATTACTTACTCTCTGTAGGTCCATCACTTGGGGGCATGAGAGCGCTGGAATGGGCTATTACCCATCCGGAAAAAGTTAGCGCCATCTGCACCATCGGCTCATCGGCGGTAGCAACCGGAGATCAAATTGGTACCGCTGCTACTCAGATTCACGCCATTAAAGCTGATTCTTATTTCAACAATGGTGATTACTATGAGTTGGAAAAAGGACCGGTGGAGGGAATGGGAATCGCACGTAAGATCGCTCATCTGACCTATCGCACCGAGTATGAAATGGATATGCGTTTTGGCCGGGATATGCAGGGTGATGACACCGGTCGCTATGCGGTGGCCTCTTACCTGGATCATCAAGCTCTAAAGCTGCAAAAGAGGTTTGATGCTAATACCTACATTGCTCTAACTGAGGCGATGAACTCTCACGATATTGGCCGGGATAGAGGCGGGGTAGCCGCTGCGCTGGCTCAAACCAAGGTGCCAGTAGTGGTAGCTTCTATTGATACCGATCGACTATTTCCACCCCGGCTTCAGCAGGAGATAGTGGATTTGAGCCCAACCGCAGCACCTTTGAAGCAGATCTCCTCGCCCTTCGGTCACGATGGCTTCCTAATTGAGGTTGAAACCGTCGGGCAAATCATCAGAGAGAGCTTGGATTTAGCCCACGCCAGCCGTCGATAACTCTTTAAATGTGCATTTCGGCCTGTGGACAATTTATAATATAGCCATAGCCAAACTCCCCAAATGGCTGGCAAGTAGCTCTGACAATTCGTCAGAAATTAACAAAGGACTATTTCGTGGCTGTATCTCGTGCGCCCAAAAACGCTCCAAAGAAAAAGAGCGCTGCAACAAGTGCGAAGAAATCCGCACCTAAGAAGGTTGCTAAAGCGGCACTAGCCAAAAAACCAGTAAAGAAGAGTGCACCAGTTGAGAAAAAAGGTCCACGTAGATTCCCAACTAAAGCCGAACTAGAGGCGATGAAGGCGGCAAAGGAAGCACAAGCCGCTGCACCAGTTGAGAAAAAAGGTCCGCGTAGATTCCCAACCAAAGCTGAGTTAGAGGCGATGAAGGCCGCTGCTGCGGCTCAGGCAGCAGGAGTAGCGCAAACTTCAGAATTATCGGCTACAACAAAGTCATCAGGCAAAAAACTTGTAGAGAAGATTGATGGCGAAGATGTTGAACTCGAAGAGGTTGAGTTAGAGGATCTAGAGAAACTTGCTGCAGAAACCGGCGAAGAGGTGGCAGAGCCACAATCAGATGTTCGTGTTGTTAACTTAAATGAAGAGGCAAAGCAGGAAGAGGGCGAGTTCACCCTTAAGGATTCGGAAGAGGATGACGCACCACCTCAAACAGTTCTTACCGCTGGTGCAACCGCAGATCCAGTTAAAGATTATTTAAAGCAGATTGGTCGCGTTGCGCTGCTAAATGCAGAGCTTGAGGTTGAGCTTGCGATGCGAATCGAGGCGGGATTATTTGCTGAAGAGCGGTTGAACTCTGGTGAAAAACTAGATCGCTCTCTCAAGCGCGAATTAGAGTGGATTGCAGAAGATGGGAAGCGCGCCAAGAACCATCTTTTAGAGGCTAACTTGCGTCTGGTTGTTTCACTAGCAAAGCGCTATACCGGCCGCGGTATGTTGTTCTTGGATCTAATCCAGGAAGGAAATCTCGGTCTCATCCGCGCCGTAGAAAAGTTTGATTACACAAAGGGTTACAAGTTCTCTACATATGCGACCTGGTGGATTCGCCAAGCGATTACCCGCGCGATGGCTGATCAAGCCCGCACTATCCGTATTCCAGTTCACATGGTTGAGGTCATCAACAAATTAGCTCGTGTGCAACGCCAGATGTTGCAGGATTTAGGGCGCGAACCAACCCCGGAAGAGTTAGCAAAAGAACTTGATATGACCCCAGAAAAGGTTGTTGAGGTTCAAAAGTATGGTCGCGAGCCAATCTCACTTCACACCCCACTTGGTGAAGAAGGAGATTCAGAGTTCGGTGATTTGATTGAAGACTCTGAAGCGATTGTTCCCGCAGATGCGGTCTCCTTCACCTTGCTTCAAGAGCAGCTTCACTCAGTTCTAGACACCTTGTCAGAGCGTGAGGCCGGGGTAGTTGCGATGCGTTTTGGTCTAACCGATGGGCAACCAAAGACTCTTGATGAAATCGGCAAGGTATACGGTGTTACCCGCGAACGTATCCGCCAAATCGAATCAAAGACCATGTCCAAACTGCGTCACCCATCACGTTCTCAAGTTCTACGCGATTACCTAGATTAGGAGTTATTAATGTCCGATCGAGTAAAGATTTTCGTAAAGCCAAATGGTTCAGTTCGAGTAACTGGAGTTGCGGATTTTGTTGATGCCGATGGCAATGTCATCGAAACCAAAGAGAACTTCTCACTTTGCCGCTGTGGCCACTCCAAAGAAAAACCATTCTGCGATGGCTCTCACCGCGAAGCTGGATTCCAAGCCGAATAACTCACTCTGGGCTGACACCGCAGAGTGTTTTGAATCTAAATCGCAGTTTGCAGATTCATACGATGTTGCCATCATCGGTGGTGGGTTTTCCGGTCTATGGTCTGCCTTTCATTTAATTAATCTCAATCCAAATTTAAAGATTGCGGTATTTGAAGCTAAGGTTTTTGGATTTGGTGCCAGCGGTAGAAATGGTGGTTGGGCCTCATCTGATTACCCAGTCTCTCGTTCTAGGTTGATTAAACGTCATGGCTTATATCGCACCAATTCACTATTTAATGCTCTGATTTCATCCATTGATGAGATTGGCAGTTTTGCCCAGCGTTTTGCCCCACAATCTCATTTCACTAAATCCGGCACAGTGACGTTTGCCAGAAACTCAGCGCAAGAAAAACGTTTGAGCAAGAGTGCAGATGAACTTCATATTTGGAAAAGTGCGGAAGAGCTCTCTCACTTAATCAGGGTAAGTGATGCCCGAGGCGGTCTATTCAACCCTGAGTGTGCAACGGTAAATCCGATGGGATTGCTGCATGGAATTTTCGAGTACTTGAAATCTAGAAAAGTTGATTTATTTGAGAACTCATTTGCCACTCCTATCCCGAGCGGAGTATTGGTAAATAGCCAAAGCATGAGAGCTAATGTGGTTATTCAGGCCACCGAGGTATATGGAGCAGCGGGACGGGAGTTCATTCCGCTGTATTCCCAAATGGTTACTACTGAGCCCTTACCTGCAGATTTTTGGGATGAAATAGGGGTAAAAGAGCGGTTCACATTTGCGGAAGGTTCTCATCTAATTAATTATGCGCAGCGCACCGCTGATAATCGACTAGCGATAGGAGGAAGGGGCGCAACTTACCCATTTGGCTCTCGTTTAATGGAGGGCAAGGAGTACACAAACTCGGTTCATCAAAACATCCGTCAATTAGCAAGAAAATGGTTTCCGCAGTTGGAGAATGTTTCCTTTACCCATGCTTGGGGCGGAGCGGTTGCCATTACCCGTGATTGGGAGCCTTACATTCAATTTGACATAAAAACTGGCTTTGGCCGTCTTGGAGGCTATGCCGGTGATGGTGTAACCATGAGTTTTCTAGCAGCAAAAATCATGGCTAATTTAGTTGTTGGTAATTCAAGTGAGTTAACAAACCTGCATTTTGTGAATCGAAAGATTCGTAATTGGGAACCGGAGCCTCTGCGATATATAGCGGTCAACAGCTTAGTTAAATTGAGTGGCGTTGCAGATCGAGAAGAAGCGCTAACAAATAGACCAAGTGTGGTCTCAAAACTTATAGCGCCGTTGATCCTTCGCTGAGACGAGCGGTTTCATCATCAATTCGGGTTGCGGCATTTGCTAGGCCCTCTTGATATTTCTTGGCGTGATGACCACAGAAAAGTAATTCAAACCCATTTGCCATAACTGCACGAACATAAGCCTGTGCGCCACAACGGTCACAGCGGTCAAGGGCGTTAAGGGGCGTGGAGTCGAGTACTACATTCTCGGTCATTTGGAGCCTACCTTTCCTACCTAGTACAGATGCTTACAGTGGAACATCAAACCACCTCTTACTTATTCCCCGCAGGTGAAAACGATACTTTTTTACATTTCTCGCCTAATTCTGTGAATTAATCTACAAATTCTCAGCCTCTTCGGCGCGTAATCCGCTCTGCTTTGAGGGTGATAGATACCCTTGCGCATCGTGGCTGACAAAGATAATCGCAGCGTAGAAACCTCTTACTCCGCAAAAGATCTCTCCGTTCTGGAGGGTCTAGATGCGGTCCGCAAGCGTCCCGGAATGTATATCGGTTCGACCGACGGTCGCGGATTGATGCACTGCTTATGGGAGATTATTGATAACGCGGTTGATGAATCGCTAGCTGGTCATTGCAAAAAGATTGAGATAAACCTAGAAAAAGATGGCTCAGTTGAGGTGCATGATGATGGTCGTGGAATTCCAGTTGATAAGGAGCCAAAGACTGGGTTAACCGGCGTTGAGGTTGTAATGACCAAACTGCACGCAGGTGGAAAGTTTGGAGGGGGCTCTTATGCAGCCACCGGTGGTCTACATGGTGTTGGCGCTTCAGTTGTTAACGCGTTGTCATCTCGTCTTGATGTTGAGGTAGATCGCGATGGCAAGATTTATTGGATGTCATTCAAACGTGGTGTTGCTGGAGTATTTGATGGCGATGGACCTAATGCTTCATTTGAATCGCAATCCGGCTTACGTGTAATTGGAAAGATTTCCTCAAAGGTAACTGGCACTAGAGTCAAATGGTGGTCAGACAAGCAAATCTTCCTTAAAGATGCAGAGTATGACCTAGAAGAGATTTATACCCGTGCTCGACAAACTTCGTATTTGGTTCCTGGTTTAACATTGGTTGTAAATGACAATCGCACCAAGGATAAAAGCTCGCAAACCTTTTTCCATAAAGGCGGTATCTCTGAGTACTGCGACTTCATTCAACCTGATCAAGCTGTTGGCGATGTAATTCGCTTAACCGGTAAGGGCCATTATCAAGAAACCGTTCCAGTCCTTGATGAGAAAGGCCATCTAGAGCCCAAAGAGGTGGAACGGGATATGGATGTAGATATCGCCGTTAAATGGGGCAATGGATATGAAACCACCGTTAGATCCTTTGTAAACATTATTGCTACCCCAAAGGGTGGAACTCATGTTCAAGGATTTGAAAAAGCCCTAACCAAAACCTTTAATGAGTTTCTACGTTCCAAAGGTGTATTGAAGAAAAATGAACAAGATGTCATTAAAGATGACATAGTTGAGGGTTTGACCGCAGTTGTAACAGTGCGTATGTCTGAACCACAATTTGAGGGTCAGACCAAAGAGGTGTTGGGCACCCCGGCGGTTACCCGTATCGTGCAGCAGGTAGTTTCTGATGAGCTCAAGAAGTTTTTCACAACTACAAAGCGCATCGATAAAGCTAATGGTTTGTTGATTTTGGAGAAGGTGGCCAATGCCTCACGCACCAGAATCTCTGCTCGTGCTCATAAAGAGTTACAGCGCAGAAAAAATGCCTTGGAGAGCTCCTCACTACCGGCCAAATTATCTGATTGTCGTTCTGAGGATGTTTCTCGTACCGAGTTGTTTATCGTTGAGGGTGAATCTGCTTTGGGAACTACCAAAGCGGCACGTAACTCTGAGTTCCAAGCTATTTTGCCGTTGAAGGGCAAGATCCTAAATGTGCAGAAAGCTTCATTGTCACAGATGCTCGACAATGCTGAGTGCGCTGCTATAATTCAGGTGATCGGCGCGGGCTCTGGAAAATCCTTCTCATTAGAAGATGCCAGGTACGGCCGGGTTATTTTGATGTCAGATGCCGATGTTGATGGCGCCCACATTAGATGTTTGATGCTTACCTTGTTGTATCGATACATGAAGCCATTAATTGATGATGGCCGGGTATTTGCAGCAATTCCGCCACTGCATCGTATTGAGGTAATGGGCGGGGGAGGCAAAAAAGGCGAGGTGCATTACACCTACTCCGATGATGAAATGAAGAAGTTACTCAATGATTTGAAGAAAAATGGCAAACGCTGGAAAGAGCCAATTCAACGTTACAAAGGTTTAGGTGAAATGGATGCCGACCAGCTGCGGGAGACAACCATGGATCCAGATCATCGCACTTTGCGTCGTATAACAATCAAGGATGCGGCTGATGCAGAAAAGATGTTTGAACTTCTGATGGGCAACGAAGTTGCTCCACGCAAGGAGTTCATAGCAACCGCCGATATTGACCGCGAAAGAATTGACGCTTAAACCACAATTTTTAGGCGATAAGGGTTCGGCGCGGGGTAGCAAACTTCTTCTCAACCTCGCTTAACTCATCTGCAACCTGCTTGCGCAAAGCTTCATCACTCTTTAGCAACGCGGTCAGTTTAGAGATGGTGGATTTCAACTCTTTTTGCTCGGTTTCAAGTTCAATCTTGGACATCTTGGTCAAGCGACGAAGTGGCATATCAAGGATGTAGGTAGCCTGTTCATCGGTGAGCTTAAAGCTCTTGATTAATGCAACTTTTGCTTCATTGGCATCATCGCTGCCTCGGACAATTTTCACCACTTTATCAATATCAATAATCGCTTTTAGTAATCCATCGACCAGGTTAAGTCGGGCGGTGGCCTTTTCTTTACGGAAGTTAGAGCGGCGAGTGACTACCTCAATGCGGTGATCAATAAAGACCTGAAGCAGCTCTTTTAATCCTAGAGTCTTTGGCTTTCCTTCCACTAATGCAACAGCATTAATTGAGAAGGCATCCTCTAACGGGGTTAGTTTGTACAGATTCTCTAATACCTGCTCAGGCTCAAAGCCATTCTTAACCTCGATGACTACCTTGGTTCCGGATTGACCATCAGTTAGATCAATGATGTCCGAGATCCCTTGAATCTTCTTGGCTTTTACTAGATCGCTAATTCGCTCTACAACCTTCTCCGGTCCGATATTGAAAGGAAGTTCGGTAATAGTTATGCCCTGTTTGCGAGAGGTGACCTTGCCTATTTCTACCTTGGCACGTACTTTGAAAGCGCCTTTACCGTTTTGATACGCCTCCAAGATCCCTTCCTTACCTATTATTGAGCCACCGGTCGGAAAATCTGGAGCTGGAACAAACTTCATTAACTGTTTCAAAGTTGCATTAGGGCTCTCAATCAGATGTTTTGTGGCCGCAATTACCTCACCGAGATTGTGCGGCGCCATATTGGTAGCCATACCAACTGCAATACCAGTTGCACCATTAACTAGAAGATTTGGAAAAGCTGCAGGGAGTACAAGCGGTTCCATAATCTGACCGTCGTAGTTGGCGCCGAAATCAACCGTATCTTCATCAGCCTCTTCCACCATCAGTAATGCTGAGTTAGCCAAGCGCGCTTCGGTGTAGCGCATTGCAGCTGGGCCAGCATCAAGAGAGCCAAAGTTTCCATGCCCATCTATCAACGGCAATCGCATAGAAAAACCTTGCGCCATGCGAACCAAGGCATCGTAAATCGCACCATCTCCGTGCGGGTGCAGCTTACCCATTACCTCTCCAACAACACGGGCGCTCTTTACATGTCCTTTATCTGGACGTAAGCCCATCTCAGACATCTGATGCAGGATTCTGCGATGTACCGGTTTCAATCCATCTCGCGCATCAGGAAGCGCACGTGAGTAGATAACTGAATAGGCGTACTCTAGAAAAGAGTCGGACATCTCTGATGAAACATCGACATCAACGATTTTGCCAGGGAACTCTCCAGGCTTTGGTCCTGCTGCCTTCTTAGAGCTCTTACCCGAATCTGATTTTGCCATGGGCGGGATTCTGCCAAGTAAAGAGAGGTTTATTGGGGATTGACGCTCGGTCTAGCCCCGATAATTGCAACACATTGGGCTGCTAACTTGTTTCCAGCAGACATAGCTAGATCTAATTCTTTGTTTTCTATCCAACTTGGAATAAAACCAGCAGCAAAAGCATCACCAGCACCGGTGGTATCAATTGGATTAATTGCATCAGCTTTAGCTACTACCGGCGAGCTGTTTAGAGAGGTTCCCATTGCACCAGCAGCTCCACGTTTGATAACAACGGTTTCAACCTGTTTTGTTAACTCAACAAGGGCTGCTTCGCAATTATTTTGATTTGATAGATAGAGCGCCTCCTCCTCATTCATTAGCAAAATATCCATCTTGGAGAGATATGAAACAGCTGCATCTTTTCCAAATTGAGAGATAGTTCCAACTGAAGCGGGATCAAAAAACAAAGGAATTCCCGCTGACTTTATCTGATCTATCATTTCTAATACGCCCGAGTTAGAAGCTTTATTAAATAGTGAGTAGCCAGAAATAAAGGCGGCATCAAATCCATCTAAGCTCGGTAAGTCGAAGCTACTCAATCCAGAGTTTGCCCCTGAATCTGGAAACATGGTGCGCTGTCCACTTTCATCAACAATTACAACGACCACGCCGGTCTTTAAACCAGCATGCCTGAGCGCTCCATGTTCGATTTTCCAGGCATCCAACTCTCGAATTACCGCATCAGCTGCCGCGTCATCGCCGGTGCGGGCTACAAAGTAGACATCATGGCCCGAGTACGAGAGCCAGGTTGCGGTATTTGCAGCGGCTCCACCACCATGGGTTGAAATCTTGGCAGGTGTATCGCTGGCGTAGTTGATTGGGGAGTCGATTAGTACGACTACATCAAGCATCAAATCGCCAACACATAAGATTCTTGGCATTTCTAATGCTTCAACTTTGAATCTGCGGCTGCAATTTGTGCCGCTAAAGCTGAGTTTTCTTTGATGATTTCAATATTCACTCTTAGGGATTCCCCATTTGTGTTGGAGTGGAAGTACTCAAGAAGGAAAGGGGTGACCGCTTTTCCTTTAATGCCAGCCTTTTGCGAAGCCGCTAAACCATCCTGCAAAGTTTTTTCATGCAAAGCTTTATCCATCTGATTCTTAACGGGATTTGCAACCACCATGCCAGAGTTATTGGTAGAAACAGTATTTCGCGCCTGCCAGATTTCCGCAATCTCAGCGGCAGAGTCAGCCCTATATTCCAAATCAAAACCAGAATCAGATAGATAGAACCCAGGGAATCGATTGGTTCGATATCCAATAATGGGAACGGAGAAGCTCTCTAATCTTTCTAGTGTTGCAGCGACATCTAGAATCGACTTAGCCCCCGCGCTTACAACCAATACCGGAATTGATGCAAGTGAGTGTAGATCTGCTGATTCATCCCAAGTTTCTTGCGCTCCGCGATGTACGCCGCCCAGTCCGCCGGTTGCAAAAAATGAGATGCCAGCAATATGTGCGATGTGTGATGTTGCGGCCACCGTGGTTGCGGCGCTCAATTTCTTGGCGGTTACTGTTGCTAGATCTCTAATTGAGGCCTTCAAAATTGATTCATCATTTGCGACTCGATCTAAATAGTTTTTTTCGAGACCGACATGGATGTCACCATCAATGATGGCGATAGTGGCTGGGGTAGCGCTATTTGCGCGAACAATCTCCTCAACCTCACTAGCTACCTCAATATTTGTCGGCCGGGGAAGCCCATGGCTGATGATGGTTGACTCCAGAGCAACTAGAGGTAGATTTTTGGCTAGCGCGCTCTTTACCTCCTCGGAATAGCGAATCATGAACTCAAGATTACTGGAAAGATATGGCTGTGATGGCACTGCTCTCTGATCTATCTCAATCAGTTTTCTCAACTCTAGGAGTGCCGGGAACAAACAACCCGCTGGGAATCTCTGACAATCCTGGGCAGCGAGAGTGTTTGTTGTTGATAGATGGCATGGGTAAAAACGCCCTTGAGTTGTGCAAGAAGGAGCTATCAATCTTTAGTGAGTTGTCTAGTTTGGATCTCTTAACCGCCACCTTTCCCTCCACAACATCTACCAGCCTCACCTCCTTAGGAACAGGTGCTGATGTAGGTGTGCATGGCATGGTGGGCTACACGATGCGGGTACCGCATAGCGGTACTCCAGAACGATTGCTCAATGCCCTGAAATGGGATGAACGTGTTGATCCGTACATTTGGCAATCACAACAAACCCTGTTTGAAAGAGCTAAAGCACAAGGAGTAAAAGTTTCACATGTTGCCGCAAAACGCTATGAAGATACCGGTTTCACTCGAGCCGCACTTCGCGGTGCTGATTATTTAGGTGCAAATCAAGTTGATGACCTAATTTCAAATGCTGTGGTCGCCTTAAGAAAACCAAATTCATTCGCCTATGTCTATATAAACGATGTAGATGACGCCTCGCATAGAGAAGGTTTTGGATCAGAGAGGTTTTATGTTGCTATGCGAAAGGCCGCTGAGTTAATAAACAAGCTCATCGAGAATCTTCCAAAAGGAACCAGGTTATGGATTACTGCTGATCACGGGATGATCAACCGTTCTGACTATTGCGTACTGGGCAAAGAAAATGAGTTACTGAAAAACGTTGATTTACTCGGAGGGGAACCGCGGGTACGTTACTTATATATACGAGAAGGTGCTGTGGCGGAAACTAAGTCACAATGGCAGGAGTACTTTGGAGATCAAGTAACACTATTTACTCGAGAAGAGGCAATAAGAAATGGCTTGTTTGGAGCAACTTTTACTGAGACAAATCAACAGCGAGTAGGGGATTTGATCGCAATTGCAAATGGGGAGTTAATTTTGGTGGAGAAAGAACGTGAGGAGTTGCAGTTGGCAATGGTGGGACACCACGGAGGTATTACAAAAGCTGAGTTAGATATTCCTCTCTTACTTCATCAGCTTTAGTTTTCCTCTTCCTCGCCATCTCTTTTCTTACTCTTGCCAAACATAATGTCATCCCATGACGGGATAGAAATACGACGAGTTACTCCATCTTTCTTCGCATCTGGGGTGATTTCTTTAGCTGGAGATTCTTCGATTACACCACTTTCATCTACAAGTGGATCAGTACGCACCGCAACCAGCCTCGGTGGTTGAAGTTGTTCTCCTTCAACTGGGAACAAGACTCCATGATCACTCATACGATCATTTCGCTGCGCTTGCTTGGCGGGAATCTCTTCACCATTTATCCAACGAGCACCATCATCCTTTGATGAGAGAGTTCTCTTGTTGGAATCGAATGTCCAAGTTGCTTCCGAATGTCCTTCACTGGAGGGATAGCTCAAAACTAGATTCCAAGTTCCATCATCGAGACGCCAGGTACTCCAGGAAATCTGATTCATATTCACGCCACGTGGAGCCAATCTATGAATCACTAACTCCGATAAAGGCATGGAACTTCCCTTTGGTGAAGCTTTCTCTGCCTGCTCAATAATCCAAGCCCGCTCCTGCATGATAGGACTGGCATAACGTTCAATTTTTTCTAGCGATAACCCAGAGATTCGCGAAACTTCGGCATAACTTTCTCCGGCGCGCAAACGGGATTGAATCTCTTTGATTGAGAACTGTGGAGTAGGTTCAGCAACTGATGCCAATCTTCTTTCATTTATTACGGCTTTTAGAGAATCATTTACCCGAACGGTAAATTTATTTCCCTCTGAGTCAGCCAACTCGAGATTATCTCCATCTTCAGATTTGCCGACAACTCTTAGTTCAGTCACGGGTAAAGATTGCCATAGTAGGTGGAAAATTCATTGGAGCCTAAGCTGGGATTTGGGCCATTTTCTGACGCCAGACTGAGTAATAGGGAAGAAGTGTCAGCATCGCAATCGCCACACATCCAACCGGGACAATAAATGCGACAGATGGACCAAATGTGTCAATGATGTAGCCCGTAAGTGCGGTAGGTATAGCACCGCCCAGATTTAAGGCAGCAATCGCCCAAGCCAAGACCTCTGTAGTTCTTTTTTCGCTAACAGAGCGTTCTGCAACCGCGAGCCCTGCAGTCAATAGTGGTGCAATCGCTAAACCGTTGATAAATAAAACTAATGCCATGATCCATAGATTTCCAGGGAATATCTGCGCTGAAAGAAAAATAGGTAAAGTCAGCAGAGTTAATGCAATTAAAGAACGGATAAATCTCTTTGCTTCATTAAGTTTCCAATGAATCGTGCCACTTATGAAGGCGGATATTCCTGAGCTTAGAGACCAGATTGCGATAAAAAGCCCGCTGTACTCACGCACTCCGTACTCATCTGAGTAGCCAACAATGACTAAACCCGTTGAACTAAAAAAAGCACCCACCATCATCATGGGAATAAAGAGCGCTCTGATGAATCTATCTTTAATCAATAGAGAGTGGTCATCTCCTGGCTCTTTGGGATGTGCCGGTGGTTCAGTATTTCTTTGCAGCAAGAACAGCACTGCGCCCACAGCCAAAAATGCCATTGCGGCAAATATGGCTGCAGCCGGGTAAAAAATAGATGCAAATATCGTTGCAATTACCGGACCGCTCGTAAAGATAATCTCATCAACCATCGCCTCAAAAGAATAAGCGGTGTCAATTAGTTTTCGATCTTCGCCTATAGCGTGAATCCAACGGCGTCGCACCATCTGTCCTGAACCAATAACAAAACCTTCAAAAATCATGGCTGCCAAGAACCAGCTCCAGGTTGGAGCATCAGATTTAACTAAGTAAACAAATAACCCTAAAAATATTAGGTGTACAGGGGCGGTAATAGAAAGGACTCTATTTTGTCCAAATTGATCAGCTGCCCGTGACCAAAGAGGGGTAGCAATAGCGAGTACAACAGAGGCGAACATAGATAAGGCGCCCGCTAGAGCGTATGAATCTGTCTCTGAAACTACAAACAAGACGATTGCTATGTAAAGCATGGAGATTGGCATGCGCAATATGAAGCCGGCAAATGAGAATCTCCACCCTCCGGGAATAGCAAAGAGTTGTTTGTAGGAGGAGAGCATGCAGCAAGTCTACTTGAGCCCTCTTTTAACATTTACCGCGTATTTATGTGATTAGATGAGAACATGAAATTAGGTTCGGAACTATTGCAACTTGCAGAGGAGATAGCTCTACAGGCTGGCGAACTTCTACAGAAACGTCCCTCAAAGTTTGAATTGGATCAAAAGAGTGGAGTATTTGATTTCGCTACTCAAATGGATCACGAGAGTGAAAAGTTGATTGTGGCGCAAATACTTAAGGCGCGCCCCGATGATGGTTTGTTGGGTGAAGAGGGTGCAAATAAAGAGAGCAAATCCGGGATCACCTGGGTTATTGATCCGATAGATGGAACAGTCAATTATCTTTACGATCTACCTGGTTGGTGCATAAGTATTGCCGCCAAAGATGAGAAGGGTTTCTTAGCCGGTGTTGTTTACTCTCCTTCCACCAATTCATTATGGAAAGCCAGCCGTGGGGCGGGAGCGTTCTTGAATAACCAACCCCTAAAGTGCAATGACCCTGTAGCCCTTGATCGAGCTTTAGTTGGCTCGGGATTTGCATACGACTTAGAGAGGAGAAAAGCACAAGCAAGTTTTATCGAGAAACTTCTTCCGAATATTCGAGATTTGCGACGTCTTGGTGCTTGCGCTGTCGATATCTGTCATGTCGCCAGTGGTTCACTTGATGCCTACTTCGAGGCTGGTGTTAATGAATGGGATTATGCGGCAGCGGGTCTAATAGCTACTGAGGCTGGTGCGAAACTGACCATCAGATCTGGAATCTGGAATGGTGAAAAGCACATGGTGATTGTGGCGGGAGCTGCCTTGCATGATGCCTTGCTGGCCCAGATTGAGGCCAAGTAGCCGGGGAGCCTTTACTCCGGATGGGCCAGCCCGGATTGAGCGTGATTTAGCAGTTCGGGAGCTGGTGTGGCAAGATACCGCCGTTAATAAGCCACAAAACTTTCAATACCAAGCTGTTAGGACAAACCATGAACGTTCTTGATGCGGTTGATGCCGCCACCCTACGTAAGGACATCCCAAACTTCCGTCCTGGCGATGAACTTAAGGTTCACGTCCGAGTTATCGAAGGTAACAAGAGCCGTATTCAGGTTTTCCAAGGTTTAGTAATCGCTCGTCAGGGATCTGGCGCACGCGAGACCTTCACAATTCGCAAGCTTTCCTATGGTGTTGGCGTGGAGAGAATTTTCCCAGTTCATGCACCGGTCATTGAAAAGATTGAGTTGGTGCGTAAAGGTGAAGTTCGACGTGCCAAGCTTTACTACCTACGCGAACTTCGTGGCAAGGCCGCCAAAATTCGCGAGCGTCGTGGTGCAGAGGATCTAGAGGCAATCTACTCAGCTCCAGTTGTCGCAGAGTCTGCTCCAGCAACAGCTCCAGTTGTCGCAGAGTCTGCTCCAGCAACAGCTCCAGTAGTTGAGCCGGAAGCGGTAGCAACCCCAGCTGAAGAAACCCCAGCTGTTGAGACAACCACAGACGAAGCTAAGTCTTAAATCCGACCTATTTTGGTCGTAGATTGATGTTTGCGAAAGCTAAGAAGTCAACGCTTCGCGAACTTCCAATCCTGCTGGTCTCCGCTTTAGTTTTATCAATTGTCGTTAAAACTTTTCTCGTCCAATTTTTCTATATTCCATCAGGCTCGATGGAGAACACTCTTTTGGTGAATGATCGAGTCGGAGTAAACAAATTAGGTGCACTTTTCTCAGATATAAAAAGGGGAGAGGTGGTTGTCTTCAGAGATCCCGCCAACTGGTTATCTGCTCCGTATGATGAAAAAACTGGTTTAGCAAAAGTTGTCAGAGATTCCTTGGTTTTTGTAGGAGTTATGCCAGACCCTGCCAAGCAATATTTAATTAAAAGAGTGATTGGCGTTGGCGGTGATCGAGTCCTTTGCTGTAATGCAGAAGGCAAGATTGAGGTAAATGGAGTTGCTCTAAATGAACCATACATTTATCCAGGCGATAAACCATCAGACTCCGAGTTCGATGTTACTGTTCCAAAAGATTTCATATGGGTGATGGGAGATCATCGCGGCGCAAGTGCTGACTCACGTTTTCATACCGACGATCCAAATAAAGGCATGGTTCCGCTAGATAAAGTTACCGGTAGAGCTCTATTTATTATCTGGCCCTGGAAAAATATCGGCTTATTAGAGGTTGGCAAAGATCTTTCAGAGATTCCTGTAACTTCAAAATAATCTTAAGTGATTGACCGAGCATGATTGAGCAAAAGTTAATCGATGCCGGAATCTCCAGAATCGCTGGCGTTGATGAGGCTGGACGCGGTGCATGCGCTGGACCATTAGTCGTTGCAGCGGTCATCTTGCGTAATTTGAACTCGCCGGATTTGGAAGAGGTTAAAGACTCTAAAGAGCTGACCCCAAAAAAACGCGAGACTCTCTTTGATGTGATTGTTTCCGAATCCCTGGTTTATTCAATTATCGAAATCCCTCCCTCAGAGATTGATGCCATCGGATTACATCGCGCAAATCTAGATGGGATGCGGCGCGCAATTAGCGCTCTCTCTATCAACCCTAACTACATTTTGACTGATGGATACGAGATCGTGGGATTGCCGGCCCCTGCGCTTGCGGTTTGGAAGGGAGATCAAGTTGCACTTTCAATTTCAGCCGCCTCAATCTTGGCAAAGGTTTATCGGGATCGGGTTATGGAGGATCTAGATTCCAAATACCCGGAGTACGGTTTTGCAGCACATAAGGGATATGTCACCCGGAATCACCAAGAGAGTTTGAAGAAATATGGCGTCAGCGAGGTACACCGTCGCTCCTACGCCAACATTGCAGCACTTATCAACAATTAGATTTTCACACAATTTGCTTGCAGTTAAATTTAGGTCAGCAACTTGAAAACTACCTTCGCGCCATGGCGCTCAACAAAAAAGCGGAGTTACTTGGTCATGCGGGGGAGAAAGCAACTGCCGAACTCTTAGTTTCTAGGGGATATCAAATTCTCGATAGAAATTGGAGAATTAAGGAAGGAGAGTTGGATTTAGTCGCTCTCTCTCCAATAAATGAAATTATCTTTGTCGAGGTAAAAACTAGAACCAGTAATGATTATGGAGAACCATTAGAGGCAATCTCCGCCGTCAAGCTGCACAGATTGCAGAGGTTGGCCCTCGCCTGGCTCGCAACGCATCAGAGACTGGGTTGCGCCTATCGCATAGATGTTTCAGGGGTTTTGTTAGGCCGCTCTGGAGAGCTCAGCATTGATTACCGTGAGGATATTTCATGAGCTTTGCTATGACTCAGGGTGTCGCTCTGTTGGGAATTGATGGTGAGTTAGTCAGCATTGAAGCTGATGTCTCCAAGGGATTACCGAGCTATCAACTTTTGGGCTTACCCGATGCTGCTCTAAATGAATCTCGAGATCGAATTCGCTCTGCAATTCAAAACTCCAAATTAATTTGGCCACAACACAAAATTACCGTTTCGCTTTCTCCGGCATGGTTGCCAAAAAGTGGCTCTGGGTTTGATTTACCGATCAGCATTGCAATTCTTGCCGCTAGCGGTCAGATTCCTTCTACAGCCCTTAATGGGCTGATCTTGATTGGAGAGTTATCGCTAGAAGGTGCCCTAAAACCAATTCGGGGGATATTGCCGATGTTGTTGGCCGCCGCCAAACAAGGAACAAGGCGGGCAATACTTCCAGTAGAAAACTCTGATGAAGCATCACTGATTGAGGATCTGGAGATTTTGCCGGCCACAAATCTCTCTCAGGTTATTGGCTACCTAAGTGGCTCCTGCCAAATAGCGCCTTTACAACATCGAGATACCGCTGAATTGAATTCAAACTTAGATTTCTCTCAAGTTGCAGGGCAGCAAATTGCTAAGTTTGGCATGGAGGTTGCAGCTACTGGCGGCCATCATCTTTTAATGATTGGCCCACCCGGAACCGGGAAAACCATGTTGGCTGAAAGGCTACCTACAATTTTGCCTAGGCTTTCAAGTAGTCAGACAAAACAGGTTGCAGCTATTCACTCTGTCGCTGGCACATTTGATATCGGATATGTATTGGAAAAACGTCCACCATTTATCGCTCCACATCACACCACAACTACCGTCGCAATGGTTGGCGGAGGTGGAAGAACAATTAGACCGGGGGCTTGTTCCCTGGCTCATAACGGGGTGCTATTCATAGATGAGGCTCCCGAGTGTGGCAATGGAATTCTTGACTCACTCCGCCAACCACTGGAATCGGGAATCGTGGAGATAACCCGAGCGATTGGCAGTTTTAAATTTCCTGCGCAGTTCATGTTGGTTTTAGCAGCTAACCCTTGCCCTTGTGGCAGATTTTCCGGTAAAGGCAGAGGCTGTCAATGCACCTCACTGCAGGTTAGACGTTACTTAAGCAAATTATCTGGACCGTTACTAGATCGTATTGATTTACGGCTCAAAGTTGATACTCCCACTAGGGTGGAGTTGGCAGACTTATCACCAAGAGAAAACAGTATTCAAATTAGGGCTCGGGTAGAAAAAGCCCGGCAAATATCAGCAGATAGATTTACTGAATATAGTTTTTCGCTTAACTCCCAAATTCCCTCCGAGCTGCTTCGAACCCGTTTTAAGGCTCAGCAAAAAGCTATGAGCGCGCTACACAATCTGATTGATCGTGAGGAAATTACCGCAAGGGGATTTCATAAATTACTTCGCTTATGTTGGAGTATTGCCGATCTCCGAGAGGTCACGATACCTGGAATCGAAGAGTTAGAGATTGCAATAAGTCTGCGATCGGCTACGGAGATAGCCGCATGATTGATAGAGACAAAGTTGTCTTATTCAACGCAATAGAGGGTGGCTCCAAATTCTGGTGTGAAGAGTTAATACGACTAGGCGCCTCTGAGTTAATTGAAAGAATTCTCGCTGATTTTTACCTTGATCAGCGAAAATCAGCCGAACGCATTAAAAATAAGATTTTGAATAGTAATTCCGATGAGCTGTACGAGCAAATTTCCAACTCTGGTTCACGCTTCATAACCAAAGAATCATCAGAGTGGCCGGGAGCCCTAAATGATTTAGCAGCGCCTCCGATTGGCCTGATAGTTAAAGGCAACGAGATAGAGGGAAATGCAGTTGCGATTGTGGGAACTAGAAATCCGACTATTTACGGAGCCAAAATTGCTAGTCAGTTTGCCGCAGGTTTTTCCGATCGGGATTGGCGAGTGGTAAGTGGCGGCGCCTATGGAATTGATACCCACGCACATCGCGGAGCAATTGCAGCAGAGGGTAAAACTTTTGCGGTATTAGCATCAGGGGTATCTATCAACTATCCAGCAGGAAATGAGAGATTGTTTGCCGAAATCTGCGAAACAGGTGCCTTGATATCCGAGGTGATGCCTAATGAGAAAGCTAGACAGGACCGATTCTTAACCCGAAATCGAATTATCGCAGCGATGACACAGGGCACTATCGTCGTAGAGGCGGCTTTTAGAAGTGGATCTCTGCGAACTGCGCGAGATGCGGCAGAGTTAATGCGCATAGTTATGGCGGTTCCTGGGCCCATTTCTTCTCCAACCAGCGATGGTTGTCATAGGTTGATAGGCGAGAGATGTGCTGAGATTGTTACCTCAGTCAGTGATGCGCTAGAACTTCTGATGCCATTAGCACCATTAATTACTAGTACCCTTGGGGCTGATGTCACATAAAGCAGCTTTTGTAGCGATTGTCGGTCGGCCCAATACTGGAAAATCAACCTTAGTAAACGCGTTAGTTGGCGAGAAGATTGTTATTACCTCTCATCACCCAAATACAACTCGTAACGCAATCCGCGGCATCGTGACTAGAGATGATTTTCAATTGGTGGTAGTAGATACGCCGGGAGTGCACAAACCGAAAACACTCTTGGGTGGGGCGCTCAACTCCATGGTCAGTGAAAGCATGGATTCAGTCGATGCAATTGTCTTGTGCATCCCTGCCGTCGAAGCTATCGGAGCGGGAGATTTCTTTATTGCACAAGAAATAGCAACCCACAAAACTGCAAAGAAGATCTGTGCAATAACCATGATTGATATGGCTAAAAAGCCTCAACTTCCAGAACAGTTAATTGCAGCAAGCAAATTGGCAGAGCAGGCCGGTTTTTCTTGGGATGACATTGTGCCCCTCTCTGCCAAGACCGATGATCAGGTACAGCTATTGCTAGATCTCTTAGCAAAGTACGCTCCAGAGTCACCAGCCTTTTACCCAGCTGATATGACCTCCGATCAAGAGCTAGAAAATCAGCTCGCTGATTTAATTAGGGAAGCAGCGATCGCTGATGTATTTGAAGAGGTGCCGCACTCGATTGCGGTGATAATCGATGAGATTTCAGAGCGTGAAAAACGCACCCCAGATGAGAGGCCGTTTTTTGATATACACGCCTCGATTGTGGTCGAGCGCGATAGCCAGAAGGCAATCATTATCGGCGCCAAAGGCGAGCGACTAAAACAAGTAGGCACTAACGCTCGTCAAGAGATTGAGAAGAAATTAAAAGGTCGAGTCTTTTTAGGTCTACATGTAAAGGTAATGCCAAATTGGCAAAGCGATACAAAAGCTTTATCTAAACTGGGATTCAACCAGCAATAATCGGGGTCTTCGGCTTTCGGCTTGCGTAATAGGAACCAATCAACACCAAAGGTAAACCAACAAGTATTGCCACAGTTAGCTCTTCGTTAAGCAAGATGATTCCAAGAACCACGGCGATTGCGGTATTGGGGTAGACCACGAGAGAGGCGCGAGCCGGACCTATATCTTTTAGGACCTTGAAGAAAATCCAAAAAGCAGCTGCAGTGCACAAGACGCCTAGTCCCAAAGTAGAGAGTATGGCTTCATTAGAAGGCATTTGTTCTGGCAAGTGGGTTAAGGCAAATGGAGCAAAAACCAAAGTTGATATGGCCATCGCCAATCCATTAATCGCGATTCCAGAGACATTTGGCGCTTTTGCAGTAATCATGTTGACCGCCCAGGCATAAGAGAATGCCGCGATCAAAACATTGAATAGCGCCACCAAGTTGTTTACATCGTTGAGTGATTCGATTCCAACAATCAGTGCGATGCCTACTAGACCAATTGCGATTCCGAAAACACGTGTGCGATGAGCTGCAGATGTATCTCCGCTACGATGAGCGAAAAATGTCGCCCAAATTGGAACCGTTGCTACCAATAGGGCAACTACGCCCGAAGAAAGATCGCGCTGAGAGCTAGTAATCAAACTCCAGGGAATAACCATCTCTAGAACTGCGTACAAAGCAATGTATTTCCAATACTTTAATGCTGAGAGTAATTCCTTCTTAAAATAAGCAAGTGGGATAAGTACGACAGCGCCAATGAGCACACGGGCGAAGACAATAAGTGGGGTCGATAACTCCTCAACGGCGACTTTCATGAATAAGTAGGGGATTCCCCATAGCAATCCCACGAGAGCAAAAAGCCCCCACCCTCTTTTTGTCATTACTTCAATACGCTCCGATACAAATTCAGTGTTTGTTGTGCAACCTTATCCCAGCCAAATTCGCTAATTGCTCGCGACCGGCCAGCTTTGCCCATGCGGTGTGCCAAATCACCATCACTCAAAACTTTGTTTAAGGCTGCAACTAGATTTGATTCAAATATTTGTGAATCCGCTACATAATCGACAAGTAGGCCGGTTTCCTCATGATTTACCACTTCTGGTATTCCACCCACCCGAGAGGCGATTACCGCAGTTTCACAAGCCATCGCTTCTAGATTAACAATTCCGAGTGGCTCGTAGATTGAGGGACAAACAAAAACTTGTGCCTGAGTGAGAAGTGCGGTTAGTTCATACCTATTCAGCATTTCCTTAATCCAAATGACATTACCTTTTGAATTAGATAATTCCTCAATGAGGGTCTCAACCTCTTTACCAATGGCTGGTTCATCTGGTGAACTGGCGGCTAATACCAAGGTGTATTCCGAGGCAATATCCCTCCAAGCACGCAACAAATGCACCAAACCTTTTTGTCGGGTGATTCTTCCGACAAACATTGCAAAAGGAGCTTTGATTTTGTACTTAGTTAAAATCGAATCATCAGGATTAGGTTTGAAAAGTTCTGTGTCAATCCCATTTCTAATCGTGACAACCTTATCTTCTGAAATTTCAGGGTAAGAGTTCAGAACGTCAGCCCTCATTCCGTCACTAACAGCAATAATCGCAGAGGCGTTTTCATAAGCGGAATTTTCAATCCAGGAAGAAATTTGGTAGCCGCCACCTAATTGCTCTGCTTTCCAAGGTCTAAGTGGCTCGAGAGAGTGAGCGGTTACAACATGAGGAATACCAAATATCTTTGCGGCGAGATGACCTGCAAAGTTGGCGTACCAGGTATGGCTATGTGCGACATCAACTTCCGCCAGGCATCTTGAAATCTCCTCACCGAGAAGCAAGGCTTGAAAGGCTGGGTTTATTTGGTTCAACTCTTCGGCAAGTTGATGACCAATGGCGCCTGTGCGAGTTGGGCCATAACAATGCACCTCAGCGGAAATCTCAGAGATCTGTTCTAGTGCCGAGACCAAATTTGCTACGTGCACACCAGCGCCACCGTAAATATGTGGGGGCCATTCCTTAGTAATCATGGCGACCTTGACCTGTTTATTGCCCACCATCCAAGAGTATCGTTAGGACATGGCCCGCCTTGATCTTCCCCTAGGAATAGTTCTTGCTGGCGGTGAAGGCAAGCGTTTGATGCCGCTAACAGCTGATAGAGCAAAACCAGCGGTTCCTTTCGGTGGCTCGTATCGTTTGGTTGATTTTGTTCTATCTAATCTGGTTAATGCAGGTTTTCTGAAAATTGCAGTGTTGACTCAATACAAATCACATTCTCTAGATCGTCACATAACCACTACTTGGCGCATGTCAAATTTATTGGGTAATTACATAACTCCAGTACCTGCACAACAGCGACTAGGTCCCCGATGGTACACGGGAAGCGCAGATGCAATTCTGCAAAACTTCAATTTAATTCATGATGAAAATCCAAAACATGTAATTGTTTTTGGTGCCGATCACGTATATCGCATGGATCCTGATCAAATGTACAAACAACATCTGCAAACCGATGCTGGAGTTACCGTGGCAGCCATCCGAGTTAAGCGCAGCGAGGCTTCAGATTTTGGCGTAATCGAACTAGCCGAAGATGGCATAACCATAAAAGCATTCCATGAAAAACCTAAAGATCCACCAGCTATGCCAGGACATCCTGATTTAGCTTTGGTGTCCATGGGAAATTACATTTTCCGACGCGATGCAATGGAAGAGTCGTTGATAATTGATTCTGAGGATATAGAAAGTCGTCACGATATTGGCGGGAACATAATTCCTGCGATGACCAAAGCGGGCTTAGCTAAGGTTTATGACTTTGCAAACAATGTAGTGCCTGGTGAAACAGAACGTGACAAAGGTTATTGGCGCGATGTAGGTTCAATAGATTCTTATTTTGATGCCCACATGGATTTAGTTTCCCCGCTTCCTATCTTCAATCTCTACAACCGTCAGTGGCCCATACTCACAAATCCACCTTCAAACCCACCAGCTAAATTCTCTGAGCGTGGCATCGCCTTTGATTCGGTTGTAGGCGCAGGCTCCATTATTTCCGGGGGAGAGTTGCGCAGATCCGTTGCCTCCTACGATGTAATGGTTAACCGGGATGCGGCAATCGAGAGTGCAGTACTGATGCCAGCGGTCAAGGTTGGTGAGGGTGCCAAGATCAAGAATGCGATTTTGGATAAGAATGTAATAGTGGAACCTGGTGCAACTATTGGTTACGACCTAGAACGTGATCGTCAACGTTTTACTGTTTCACCTGGTGGGATTGTTGTGGTTGGCAAAGGCATAACGGTAAGTCGTTAATATCAAGGATTTTTTCATAGGCTAGAATTAGTCCAGGTCAAAGAAGACCACTTCACTATATTCCAAATTAATCGGAGTTGTTCTTATGCGTTTTGGTGTGCTGACAGGTGGCGGAGATTGCCCAGGTCTGAATGCGGTAATCCGCGCAGTAGTTCGCAAAGGTGAGAAAGAGTACGGCTACGAGTTTGTAGGTTTCCGTGATGGCTGGAAGGGACCACTTGAAGGTCTAACCATGCCACTCAACATCGCTGCGACGCGAGGCATTTTGCCGCGAGGCGGAACCATTCTTGGTTCATCACGTACCAATCCATTCAAGATTGAGAATGGCGTAGAGCGCATCAAGGAAAATCTTGCCAAAATGAATATCGATGCCTTGATCGCAATTGGCGGCGAAGATACTTTGGGCGTAGCTACCAAGTTAGATGCGTTGGGCGTAAAGGTAATTGGTGTTCCTAAGACTATTGATAATGATCTAAACAATACTGATTACACATTTGGTTTTGACACTGCGGTCAATATCGCAGTCGAGGCGATTGATCGTTTGCACACAACCGCAGAATCACATCACCGCGCTTTAATTGTTGAGGTTATGGGTCGCCATGCAGGCTGGATTGCATTGCACTCTGGTTTAGCTGGCGGAGCATCCTGCATTTTGATCCCTGAGGTTCCCTTTGATATCGACAAGGTTTGCAAATATGTCGAGTCACGCTTTGAGCAGTCTTACGCACCAATCCTTGTGGTGGCCGAAGGTGCTCTGCCAAAGGATGGCGACCTGATTACCAAAGACTCAACCTTGGATGCTTTCGGACATGTTAAGTTGTCGGGAATTGGTGAATGGCTGGCCAAGGAGATTGAAAAGCGCACTGGAACACAGGCCCGCACTTCAATCTTGGGTCACATTCAACGTGGTGGAACCCCGACCGCATTTGATCGAGTTCTAGCTACCCGTTTCGGACTTCATGCGATTACCGCAGCTCACGAGGGTGATTGGGGCAAGATGGTCGCGCTTCATGGAACCAACATCGCTCGTGTTCCACTAGCTTCAGCAACTGAAAAGTTGAAGACGGTAGATCCAGCCTTGTTAGCTGAAGCAGAAGTCTTCTTCGGATAATTACCCGTCACGAGCCATACCGAGTTATCTACCCTTAGAGCCATGAATAGCAATCCCGGCGGCGTAGTTGTGTTAGAGAATCTTTTTAATTCAACACTGTCAGCTGCTCAGCAGCCTTCATGGCCAGATGCTCAGGCGCTTGATAAAGCGGTAAATGAGTTAAAAGTTTTACCTCCTTTGGTGTTCGCAGGTGAATGTGACAACTTAAAGGCACGTATTGCTGAGGCAGCAGAAGGCAAAGCCTTCTGGTTGCAAGGTGGAGATTGTGCTGAAACCTTTGCTGCCGCTACCGCTGATTCGATCAGAAATCGCATTAAAACAATTTTGCAGATGGCAGCGGTTTTGCAGTACGGGGCGAGCTTGCCGGTAATCAAGGTGGGACGCATGGCTGGGCAGTTTGCTAAGCCGCGCAGTAATGATTTTGAAAAAAGAGGTGAGGTAACCCTTCCTGCTTACAGAGGGGATGCGGTTAATGATCTTGAGTTCACCGCCGAGGCCAGAAACCCAGATCCTTCTCGTTTAGTAAAGGTTTATCACACCTCATCAGCGACCCTAAATCTAGTTCGAGCTTTTACTCAAGGTGGTTTTGCTGATCTCAGATTGGTCCATGAATGGAATAAGGGTTTTATAAAAGATTCAAAAATTGGTGCCCGCTATGAAGCAATGGCAAATGAGATTGGACGTGCGCTGGACTTTATGCGCAGCGCTGGTGTCAATCCTGAAGAGTTCAAGACCGTTGATTTCTACGCTAGCCATGAAGCATTAATTCTGGAGTACGAAAAGGCGCTCACCAGAGTCGATTCCCGTACTGGTGATCCTTATGATGTTTCCGCACACTTTGTCTGGATAGGAGAACGGACCAGACAGATTAATGGCGCACACATGGATTTTGCGAAGAAGATTAAGAATCCAATCGGTGTGAAAATTGGTCCAAAGACCACTCCTGAAGATGCTTTGTCGCTAATAAAAGAGTTGAATCCCAATAATGAACCTGGTCGTTTAACCTTTATTACCCGCATGGGAGCTGGAAATATCAGAGCGGTTTTACCAGCCATCGTTAAAGCGGTAAAGGATTCTGGCGCAAAGACTCTCTGGGTCTGCGATCCCATGCATGGAAATACTTACGAGGCTCCAAGTGGTTATAAAACCCGTAAATTTGATGATGTTTTGGAAGAGGTAAAGGGATTTTTTGAGGTTCATCAAGCGCTAGGAACTCATCCAGGTGGCATTCATATCGAGCTAACTGGTGATGATGTAACTGAGTGTGTAGGCGGGGGAGAGGAAATTTCCCATGATGACCTGGCAACTCGCTATGAAACCGCCTGTGATCCTCGACTAAACCACACCCAATCTCTCGAGCTCGCATTTTTAGTCGCTGAGATGTTGCGCGACCGCAAGTTGTAAGAGCGAATGAACCTTGAAATTCTGAACTATCAGGAATTAAAAACCCCGATTGGAAAACTAACCATATTAACTGAGGCCGATACCTTGGTTGCCTGCGGCTTTCTCTCAGTCAATAAATTTATCCAAGGCTCTCTTGATGCAGAGATTAAGCGAAGTGTTAAACCCAATCATATAACTGGATTAATTAGAGATTACTTTGAGGGAGATTTGTCGGCAATTAATGGGATAAAGGTAAGGCAGCCTGGAGGGGAATTCTCTCAAACAGCTTGGCGTGCGATGCGCAAAGTCAGAGTTGGAAATGTAATCTCCTATGCAGAGCTTGCAAATAAAGCTGGTTCACCGAAAGCAGTTAGGGCAGCAGGTTCTGCCTGTGCTAAAAACCGAGTGGCCATAGTTGTTCCATGTCATCGCATTGTCAAAACCGGTGGCGGATTAGGAAATTACGCTTATGGTCTTAAAGCTAAAGAGTGGTTACTAAGCCACGAAGGCGCGTTGTAACAAACTCTGCAAGATTTCACTGGCCCGTTGAATCTCCGGTGGTGTGATGTCCATGTGGGTTACCAGCCTTACATAATTAGGCCCTAAGGCACTTATCAATAATCCTTCAGATTTTGCATTTGAGGCAAACTCTGCAGCGGATAACTTAGCTCCCGCAAGATCTAATCCCACGATATTAGTATCGACAAAATCTGGATTGACAACTGTCGCTTGGGCCTCTTGGCACGCTTTTGCTAGCTTCTTTGCATTGTCATGGTCATTTGCTAGAAGTGGAATGTTATTGTCTAAGGCGTAATGGCCAGCTGCTGCGAGCAAACCGATCTGTCTCATGCCTGCTCCATATCGCTTACGCCAAACTCTGGCTTTTGCGGCCCTCTCCTTGGTTGAAATCATCAGTGATCCAACAGGTGCGCCTAGACCTTTTGATAAACAGACGCTAATTGTTTCGAAGTATCTTCCGTACTCTTTTAAAGCTACACCGCTGGCAACATGGGCATTCCAAATTCTGGCCCCATCTAGGTGCATGGCAATTCCTTGACCTTGGACCGCAGCGTGCAACCTCTGAATCTCAGAGAGTGATTGCACTGTTCCACCACCAAAGTTATGGGTATTCTCAATAGCAATTGCTGTTGTAGAAACCAGATATGGTCCAGAGTTTGGTCTGGCAAAACTAAGCGCATTGGAATGGTCCAAAAGACCTCTCTCATCCCGCCAGGTCCTAGTTGTTATTCCGCTAAATACCGCGGCAGCGCCTAACTCTGCCCGTGCAATATGTGAGTTTGCTTCACACAGAAGCTCCTCTCCGGGAGCAACCAAAGTTCTAATACCTAGTTGATTGGCCAGTGATCCAGTCGGAGTGAAAACCGCTGCCTCTTTACCAAACAAATCCGCGACCCTTTGCTCAAGTGAGTTAACGGTTGGATCATCACCATAAACATCATCACCAACCACAGCCTCTGCAATTGCAGCTCGCATCCCAGCAGAAGGCTTGGTAACGGTATCTGAACGCAGGTCGATTAACTCCATAGATTCCTTCATAGAGGAATAATCTCAGGTGGTCTCGTTATTGTGAACCCTTGCAGAAACTTTAGGTTGCACAATCGCCAACATAGCAATTAAAACCAAGGTTCCACCTACAGCAAGACGGAGAGTAAATGGCTCCATGCCGTACATGAAGGAGAATATGGCGGCAAATACCACTTCCATAGTGAGAATCACCGCCACCTTCGTGGTAGAGATTCTGGCTTGTGACCAGGTCTGAATTACAAAAGCAAAGGCTGTTGCAAACACCGCGGTGAAAATAACCACTGACCAAACCTGTAAATCTGGCGGAGCGTTATACCCATTTAGAAATGCAGGGATAGCAGACAAGATTGCGCATCCAACTAACTGGATAATGGTTAATGCGTAAGCGTCAAAACTCTTACTCCAGGCACCAAGCAGAATTATGTGCAGTGCAAAACAGATTGCCGAAGCTAAGACAAATAGCTCTCCAACTCCGATACTCCAACTATCTACTGAAAGAATGGCAAGACCAGCCACTGCCAGGGCTATATAAAAACTCATTAAAAGAGTTAATTTTTCCTTTAGAAATAGAAAAGCTAGAAGAGGGGTAAATACAACATAGAGGCCGGTTATGAATCCTGTGATTGCTGGAGTAGTACGTTCTAGACCAAGCGTTTGCAAAATATAGCCAGCCCCCAGGGCGGTTCCTATGGTCAAACCTTTGACAATCAACTCCTTATTGAAGACGCGAAGTACCGATGGCTTTATCAACACCATTGCAAAGGCTGCAACCAAGAATCGAGATACTAGAAAGCTATAAACATCCTGTTGATCCAATATATCTTTCATCCAGACAAAGGAAATTCCCCACATTGCTGCGACCGCAAGCAGAGCCCACGGTGCTAATTTCATCTGCATTATTTATCTCGCATTTTCTTAAGGGCGGCAACTTCGCGACCATGCTCAGGTTCTTCACCGGGGGTTTCTAATATAAGTGGTGCATTTGCAATAGCAGGATGTGCGATTAATTCGGCAAAGGGTTTAATTCCTAACTCTCCTTCGCCTAAGCTCTGATGTCTGTCTTTAAGTGAACCCAAAACATCCATCGAGTCGTTGGCGTGTATTAGTTGGATACGCTCCTTACCAGCAACTTCAACTAACAGATCAATAGTTTTGGTCATGCCACCTTTGGTCTTAATGTCATGGCCAGCTGCGAAAACATGGCAGGTATCAAGACAGACACCAACCTTGGGATGCCACTCCAGAGCCTCAAAGTATTTTGTTAAATCATCTAATTTCTTAACAAGTGATTGACCTTGACCCGCTGTTGGTTCGAGAAGTAACCAAGGATCTTTGTCATCTAATTTTTCTAAGATCGGCATCATGCCCTGATGGATCTGTTTCCAAGCTTGCTTAACATGAGCCTCGTCGACCGCCGATCCGGTATGGATTACTACGCCAAGAGCACCGATATCTCGGCCTCGCTTTAGTGAGTACTGTGTTGAGGCCAGAGATTTTTTATAGGTTGCTTCAGTAGGGGAGCCCAAGTTGATTAAGAATGGGGCGTGCACGTAGGTTTCAATATCCAAATCTTGAGCTTTAACAATAAATGCTTGGTCCGCTTCTGGGTTAGCAGGAGGCATAGCCCACGTTCTGGGGCTGGATGCAAAAACCTGAATTGCCTCCGCTTTAATGGTTTGTGCATATTGAATTGAACGCTTTGCCATGCCTCCGGTAGTTGGAACATGAGCGCCAATTCTTGGCTTCTTTACAGATGAGCTATTGCTCTTTGCTGCCATTTGGTCACCCTACAGTGATAGTCACTGATGAGCCACGTTTTACCTTGGTTCCTACCTTTGGTGAGACGTTGGTAACCACCTTAGTCTTCTTGTTTCCAACTGTCTTAACGACCACCTTGAGATCCAAATCCTTCAACGTTGCAACCGCTTTGTCTTGATCAAGGGAAAAAATATTAGGAATAAAGACAAACTCTGAACCCTTTGATACCAATAGGTTTATCTTGCCTCCCTTATCTAATTCACCAGCTGAAGGGGATTGGCTTATTACGGCACCTATTGGTAAATCTTCGCTGAAGATGTACTTGATATCTACCTCGAAGCCAGCTTCAGTCAGCTCATTTAGAGCTTGTTCTCCACTCTTTCCTTTGTAACTACTTACACTAATCTGCTCAATACCTTTTGAAACAAAAATGTTGACCTGACTATCACGTTTAATCCGTTCACCTGCTGTGGGAGCGGAGCGCATGATGAAACCTTTAGGAAACTCCGAGGAAAACTCTTCTAATATCTCACCCAAAAATAACTTTTTATCCTTTAATAAGTTCTCTGCAACTTCAATCTTTAAACCTTGTAAATTGGGAACTGAATAACGTTCTTTACCGCGAGATACGGTTACTTCAACAGTTCCATTGGTATCAACTCTGCCTCCACCAGCCGGTTGTGAAGAGATTACCTTTCCTTCCGGAATATCCTCGCTGAACTCTTCGCGGGCAATCACTAGGTTTAAACCCAAATCCTCTAATTGGCTTTTAGCCTGCTTTGTGGTCAGGCCAGCCAGAGATGGCACAACAACCCTTGAGCCCGGACCAACAACTATGTACCAGGAAAAGATTCCGAGGACTAATGCCAGCCCAACCGCAATCCTCCGATTTCGCTTAACCCGTGGAGAGGCGTTGCTCTTCTTTGTGGACGCGGTTTTCTCTCTTTTCGCCACAGTTTCCTCTTTCTGGATAGTTTTCTTGTTTCGGTTTTTGCTCTCTTTTGCGTTTGATTTGATTTGTACTGGAGGAAGATCCAACTCCAAACTCAACTGCCTTCGCTTGGGGTCAAGCTTTTCAGAGAGAGTTCTTAGTAACTCCTGTAACTCGCCAGCATCTTTTGGCCTTTTATCAGGATTTATATCGGTTGCCTTCAAAACCAACTCATCGACCTCTGGTGAGATATTTGGGTTTAGTGTTGAAGGAGCCGGTACACGATCATTTACATGGCGTATTGCGATCTGAACCGGATCTTCACCTTGATAAGGTTTCTGACCAGTAAGAAGTTCAAACAAAACAATACCCAGTGAGTAAACATCACTTCTAGCGTCGGAAACACCTCTTTGTACCTGCTCGGGAGAGAGGTATGAAACGCTTCCTAAAATAACACTGGACTCTGCGGTCATGGTGCTACCGAGCAGAGCTCCACGAGCTAATCCAAAATCAGCGATTTTTATGCGGCCCTCTTTGGAAACCAAAATGTTCTCCGGCTTAATATCTCTATGAACAATTCCTAACCTATGCGCGGCCGCGAGCGCACTTGCCACCGGGGTAACTAATTGCAGGGCTCTTTCAACTGGTAGTGCACCCTGCTCATGTAGATAGTCTCTTAGAGTTGAACCTTCAATTAGCTCCATGACTATGAAAACACATGGTGTTCCACCTTGATTCCAACCTTGATCCAATACGGCGACAATATTGGGGTGGGATAGTGAGGCCGCAGCTTTTGCCTCCCGGATGAAGCGAGAGACAAATTGTTCATCCTGAGCCAAATGAGGATGCATGACTTTTACCGCAACCTGCCGGTCAAGACGCAAATCTAATGCTGCATAAATGGTGGCCATGCCACCCGAGGCAACAATTCGAGTGAGTTGATATCGACCATCAATTACTTCACCCGTTAAATCTGACACGGATGGAATTTTAGATGAAACTCATCCCATCGATGCGAATAGTCGCGCAATCGCGGGTGTTTTCCTGCATAAAATGCTCTGATTCCTGCATTTGCCAGAGAATCATGTGATTTTGAATGTAATCACCATCACGCCGTAGAACTCGATTTAAACCGACCTCAGCTTCAATATCAATCCAAATGAGCTGGTCTAAATACTTGCGCACCGCCCGTTGCCCAGATCCAACCCCTTCGAGAATTAAAAGATCTGGAACCATGAATCTTTGAAGTTCACCGTACTTCATGTTTAGCCAATCAAACTTACGGTATTCGAATGACTTGCCTTCACTAACTGGCTTTGCGATACCAATCTCTAAGTTCTTAGTTAATGCCACACTGAGCGCGTTATCCCAACCGTCATAGAGGTCATCCATATGAACTACCTCAACCTTTAGGTCGGAGTAGTTACTCTGCAGCTTTTTTGCGAGGGTGGTCTTACCCGCGCCCGCATGACCATCGATCGCAATTATCCGAGCAAATCTACTTCGTCTTTCACCAGTCTCTATGGTTGAAACAACATCAGAAAGGGATAAAGCTGAACTCTTTGTCATAGTTGAGCCTTCTGCTGCATTTTGCGCCAGCTAAACCAGCCAAATACTGCGAGAAACGTTAGCACAACATAGAGAACTGCAGTGAACCAAAACTCTTGATTTGAGTAGTGATAGGTGGCAAAAAGATTTATGCCAATCCATAAATTCCAAGCTTCATGGCGCTGCAAGACCATAACAATTTGTGCGACTGTGCTGGAAACCAATAGGAATGAATCTGGCCTAGATGCTGCTGCTCCAATGTCAGAGAGAATCGGAGCGCTAACCAACCACATGCCGATCAGTGCCAGCGCCCACATCCAGCGTTCCTTGTTGCTCATATATTTGGGTTGGGCACCAGTGGCGTTCCAACCAAACCAGCCCCAAACCGCGGCTGAAATAAAAACAATCTGTAATAAGGCGCTGGCTAATAAATCAACCTGGTAAAAAAAGATTCCGTACAAGGTGCTGCTAATTACCCACCAAGGCCAGGCGATTCTCTTACCTAAAGCCCCGAGAGTTACCGCAATAAAAGATGCAATTACAGAGGCAAACTCCAAATAGGTGACGCCATAACCCCAAGCGGTGAAGAAAACAGACATGATTAGCTCCCTTCCAATTCGCATTACCGAACTGGTCTAACGGTCGACCCTTAGGTCCTCTCAGCCAACTTTTGGCTCCCGATTGGAATAGAGATTAACATAAGACGTGCTCCAATACAGTTACTTCGCCATGCTGGCCTTTACAGTGGTGGGGTCTTTTTGGCTGGAATTTATTTTCAAAGTTGGCGTATTGCGAAGGATGAAAAGGGCGCTGTTAAGCATTATTCCGACCGCAACAGTTTTTCTGATGTGGGATTATTACGCTGTCCACTCTGGACACTGGTTTTTTGATAAACAACAAGTTGTTGGGATTTATGGACCATCTGGCATCCCGTTAGAAGAGTTTCTATTTTTCTTGGTAGTTCCGCTAGCAGCTTTGATGACAATTGAAGCGGTTCGCGCCGTTAAGAAACACTGGTCATTTGGAGATGAAGTATGACCTACACCCAATTAGCTCTGATTGCCGTTCCATTGGTAGTAGTTTTTGATCTATACATTACCCGCTCTAGGATTTTGAAGCGTAAAAGCTTTTGGAACTCATACGCAATTTTGGTATTTTTCCAATTAATAACAAACTGGTGGCTCACATCTAGAGGAATACTTACCTACAGTGCTGATGCGATAACAGGACTGAGAATTGCTGCCGCCCCTTTAGAAGATTTACTTTTCGGTTTTACAATGATCGTAATGACCATTTCATTATGGATGTATTGGGGTAGAAAAGGCATACAGCGAGATTAAGGTTACCGAGCCTGGATCGCTTTAAACCAAGCTGGTAGAGCCACTTTGGCGCGACGCAGGGTTGAGGTTTTGGCACGGTTATTGAAAACGTCGTAATCAACCTTTTCAACCTCGTCAACGATTCCACAATAAAGTTCGCTGGCTGCTTCTATGCAGGGACGTGCCTCGGGATTTAGCAGGGCAATACCTGTATTAGCTTTGGCTTGAAGCTCACGCACCCGATTAATTTGAAACTTCAAAGCTTCTATTACCTGTGGCGTTAACTTTCGCTCTGCCAACATTTTTCTGGAGACTCCAAAATGTTTCAGCTCTTGTAAGGGCAAGTAAACACGACCGCGCTGCAAATCCTCGCCAACATCTCTAATGAAGTTGGCAAGCTGGAAGGCAACTCCGAGATTTTCCGCCAAAGGCAGCGCTTCATTCTTTTTACCTTCTAACGTTCCCAACACATGAACCATTTGTAATCCGATTACCGCAGCTGATCCATAAACATATTCCATGAGATCATCAAAGCCTTGATACTCGGTCACAGTTAAATCCATAGCCATAGAATGTAGGAATGCTTCAAAGTAGGAGATGGGAATTTCAAATTTCTGTACCGTGTCTACTAAGGCCGCCCCAACATGGTCAGAGCTTCTGCCGTTAGAGATGTCCTGTAGCATCTGATCGCTCCAGCGTCTCAGATAATCTGATTTTTCCTGATTTGAAAGTGTGGAGGATAAATCATCAACGATTTCATCGGCATAGCGAGCAAATCCATATAAGGCATGCACGTGGGGACGTTTAGCTTTTGGAAGCAGCAAAGTCGCCAAGTAATAAGTCTTACCATGCAGCGAATTTAGTCTTTTACATTCTGCATAAGAGGCTCGAAGAGCTGGTTGCATAATTCCAGCCGCTGTTAACTCATCCATAGTTGATTAAAGACTACTTGACCGGTCCAACAATTCTCTCAGCTGCTAATCTTCCCGAAATAAGAACCATTGGAACACCAACCCCAGGTTGTGTTCCACTTCCAGTAAACACCACATTGTCAAAGCCCTTAGCTAAATTCTTTGGTCTGAATGGTCCGGTTTGGAAGAAGGTGTGTGCGCTAGCAAAGGGTGCACCACGTTCTAGTCCCATGGCTTCCCACTCCAATGGCGTGGTTATGTGTTCAACCTCGATTGAATCGGCAAAACCTGTGTAACCACGTTGTTCCATAGTTCTTAACATTTGATCGCGGTACTGGAGTTTGGTTTTCTTCCAATCAATATCAGCATCGAGGTTTGGGGTAGGGAAGAGAATGTAATAACTATGTTTACCTTTGGGGGCGAGTGCAGGATCATCCTTTGAAGGAACGGTAACTAAAAGGCTTGGGTCACTCATTAAAGTTTTCTTCTTGATTAGTTCATCAAATACACCATCCCATGATTCACCGAAGTGAATGTTGTGATGAGCTAGGTGATCATAGCTTCGTGAGGAGCCGGCCAAAATTGTTACGCAAGAAGGTGAGTAGTTAAGGCGCTTGATTGATAACGGGGATTTCCCTAATAGATCTCGCCATGCTACCGGTAGATCAGGATTTAGGACCAGTGCATCACATTCGATCCGTTCGCCAGTCGAGGTAATTACAGCTGTAGCTCTAGAACCACTCTTCTCAATTGTTTCTACTGTTGTGTTGTACTTAAACTCAACGCCATGCTTTGCAGCTGCTCCAGCCAAAGCGCGCGGAAGTGCATGCATTCCACCCTTTGGAAAGAAGACGCCATTAACTGAATCCATGTAGGCAATAACCGCATAAATTGCCAATGCTTGCTGTGGAGACACTCCGGCATACATAGCCTGGAATGAGTAAACCTTCTGAGTTCTCGGGTCTTTTAGAAATTGTGACACTTTTGGCGCTAATCTTCTAAATCCACCAAGTGCAATCAACCGGGCCAAATTTGGAGTAAGCAAGTTAAATGGCGTGTCAATATTTCTATCAATGAAATCATTCATTTCATAGCGGTAAAGCTTGGTAACAAACTCGACATACCGACGATATCCCGCCGCTTCATCACTTCCGATTACCTTTTCAATCTCAGCCTCCATTTGAGCGGTATCGGCATGCACATCTAACTGAGATCCATCATGATAAAAAGCTCGATACAAAGGCTGAAGGGGCATCAACTCAAGCCAATCCTCCAACTTCTCGCCAACGCAGTCGAGAGCATCAGAGATTAAGTCCGGCATCGTCAATACAGTTGGTCCGGTATCAAATGAATAACCGGATTTTTCAAGTAAACCATTTCGACCACCAGGAACAGATTCCCGCTCAATTACAGTAACTTTTCTACCTGCACCGGCGAGACGTAAAGCGGTGCTGAGTCCAGCCAATCCAGCCCCAACTACAACAACATGATCGCTCTTACCTTTGATGGTGCGCATTTATAAGCTCCGTTGGGTAGCGATGATGGCCATTTCCTCTAATCCAGAGGCAATCTTGGTATCAATAAGTGGATTTCGCAATGCTAAAACAGCTTGCTCGGTCAACTCTGTGATTAGCTTCTCAACCTTGTCCTTTGCACCGCAACCCTGGATTATTTGCTGTAGTTCGGCAATTTCTCCATCAGAGATATCCTGTTTTCCAAGACCATTCTGCAGTTTCTCCTTTTCTGCTGGAGTTGCAAGCTCCATAGTTGTTGCGATTAGTACAGTGCGCTTTCCTTCTCGCAAATCATCACCAGATGGCTTTCCAGTGATTTCGGAATCGCCAAATACCCCAAGGAGATCATCACGCAATTGAAAAGCTTCACCAAGCGGTAATCCATAACTGGAGAAAGTTTGGAAGAGATCGCTTCGCCCTGCAAGTGCGGCTCCAAAGTGCAAGGGCCGTTCTATGGAGTACTTGCCTGATTTGAATCGAGCTACTTTTAGAGATCTCTCAACACTTGTCGTAGCTAGCGCACCCTCCAAAACATCCAGATACTGTCCAGCCATCAACTCATCACGCATTTCACAGAATACCACTTGGCAATTAATAAACTCTGACTGAGCGATTCCAGATTCCACTAACATTCGATCCGCCCAGACCAAAGCCAAATCACCTAACAAAATTGCAGATGCGGTGCCGAATCTTTGTGGATCGCCTTTTAAATTCTCCGATCGATGAATACCTTCAAATAATTTGTGAATGGCAGGTTTATTGCGCCTGGTATCTGACCCATCCATAACATCATCATGAATTAGAGCGCAAACATGGACTAGCTCCAGCGCTGTACAGGCCTTTAAAATCTCTGGCCGAGGGTTTGCGCCACTTGCCAGGTAGCCCAAGTAAGCAAAAAGGGGCCTCAATCTTTTTCCACCATCGTTTATGAAATCTGTCATCGCCTTAGCTACAGGCCTTAGCTCTGAGCCAATACCCTCTAGGTTGGCACTTCGAGAGGTGGTGAACTCCGCCAGCATCTGATTCAGCTCATGTCTAATCTGAGAAAGTTCCAAAGATTTCACGGCGCAACGGTACCCTCCCGCTATATGTCTGGCTCGCCTACTTTTTCCGTTGAATTCTTTCCGCCCAAGGATGAGGCGGGAGAGAGCCGACTTTGGGAGGCTTTAGCAGCCTTCGCAGATTGTCCTCCCGATTTCGCATCTGTGACCTACGGCGCCGGAGGTTCCTCTAGAGATCGCACCATAAGAATTACCTCTGCCATAACCACGCGCACCGGCATTCCAACTATCGCTCACCTAACATGTGTTGGATCCACCAAAACAGAGTTGGAAAATATTCTGCAGCAGTATTCAGAATCTGGAATTAAATCCATTTTAGCCTTACGCGGCGATCCTCAAGGCGGACCACAAGCGGATTGGATTTCAACACCAAATGGATTTGATCACGCTGACGAATTAGTGTCTTTAGGAGTACAGAAAGGTTTTGAAGTTGGCGTTGCCGCTTTTCCAGATGGCCACCCATCATCAAAAGGGAATTTCAAAAGAGATATTGCGGTCTTATTGGAAAAGGAGAGAAGAGGGGCTAGTTTTGCGACCACTCAATTTTTCTTCGAGGTAGATAGGTACTTTGATTTAGTTCAAAGTTTGAAGTTGGCTGGTTCTAAACTTGCTGTTTACCCCGGGATATTGCCCATAACAAATATTGCACAATTAAATCGCATGTCGCAGCTTTCAGGGACACCACTTCCAACTCATGTGCAAGAGAGAATTTTGAAACATGATTCCGATCCCAAACGTTTAAGAGAGGCTGGAATCGAGATTGCTGTAGAAATTTGCCAAGAGTTGTTAAATCATGGAGTACCTGGCTTGCACTTCTATACTATGAACTCTGCAATCTCTACTAAGGAAATTGTCAAACGGATTAGTTTAAAATGAAGCGGGAAGATTTCTTTTTAGAGTGGAGCAAGCTGCATGGTGATGCAGAGGTTAAAGGCATAGTCAAAGGCTGGTTATCTATTAGTTTTGCAGTTTGCAGTTTCATTTCTAAATTAAAGGTTACCCCTAACGGATTGAGTTATTTATCCTTGCTTTTGGCCGCTGGTTTTATAATATTTATTGATACAAACTGGGCAATTGCGCTACTGGTGCTATCACTTGCGGCAGATGGCCTGGATGGAACACTGGCAATTATTACTGAGCGCGTCAGTAATTGGGGCGCAGCACTTGATGCTGTAGCGGATCGAATAGTCGAAGCTATATGGGCGGTTGGCCTTTACTCTTTAGGTGCTCCTTTAGAGTTGGTTGCCTTGGCTTGGTTGGCGGCCTTTGTGCAGGAGTACATGAGAGCACGTGCTGGAGGATTGGGCTTTCATAACATTGGGGTGGTCACAGCTGCAGAAAGGCCAATCCGAGCCAGCATGGTTTTTATCGTCTTGGTTGCAAGAGCTGTCGAACTCGATCTCAGTTTTGGAATATCAGTTTTCTGGGCTGTGCTTCAAACCTTCTCAGCAATAACTGTTTTCTTTACTCTTCGACAGCTGTTGCGACAATCTCAGCGCTAATTCCTACCAGAGGCAGTCCGCCTCCTGGATGGGCAGATCCACCTACGCAGTAAAGGTTCTTAATCGGAGAGCGGTTCTTGGCACGTAAGAATGCCGAGCGCGCCCCATTGCTAGATGTTCCATATATAGATCCACCAGGAGCTCTTACGTTGATTTCCAAATCTGCAGGAGTTCGAATCTCCATTACCTGCAATCTTGAGCGAACCTCCAAGCCACGACTCTCCATCAGATCAATAATGTGGTTGGCATAACTCTCTTTTAATCCGGGCTGCAGCCAGTCAAAACCGGTAAGTGGCTCATGTCTTGGAGCATTAATTAGAACAAACCAATTTTCTGAAGTTTCATCTTTAAGCATTTTAGGATCATTTGGATTGCAAATATAGATTGCGGGATCGCTAACCGGATGTTTTTCTTTAAAGATCTGATCAAACTCAGCATCATAATTTTCTGGAAAGAAAACGGTGTGGTGGCCCAGATTAGATTTTCCCGATAAGCCAAGCAATAAGCTGAATCCCGAGAGCGAAGGTGTGGCTTTTTTCAACGCTTTTCTCGCGCTATTTACCATCCTAACTTTAGGAAGTAGTTTGTTATAAACCAAATCAGAATCAGCATTTGCCACTACAACATCGGAATAATGCTCAGAATCATCTTCTAACTTAACCCCAATAGCAGCCTTGTCCTTGAGTAAGATGCTTTTCACCGCCGAGTTAAATCGAAGTTCGACACCTAAATCTCTAACTCGAGACTCCAAAGTTGTAGCCAAGCCGCCCAGTCCACCTTCAACATGCCACGCGCCAAAAGCCTCTTCGACAAAAGCAATGGTTAGTAAAACAGCAGGAACTTCACGTGGATCAGATCCAGTGTAGGTCGCATAGCGGTCAACAATGTTTCTCAAGTAAGGATTGTTAGTGTATTGATTGGTTAAATTTCGTAAGGAGGTTGTTGGTGCAATTGTCTTTAGATCCTTTAAAAAAGATTTGCGTTTTAGGATTTGAAGTGGTGATCTAAGCTCACTTTCAATAAAAGATTCCCGGGAGGCATCCCACATTTTTTCTGCTCGAGACAAGAGTTGATGCCATTCTTGGCCTGCCTGTGCACCAAATGCCGCCGCAATCGCAGAGACGGTGTTGTTATGAGAGAGATTTGGAAAAACTACCTTAGCTCCATCATGGAAAATGTATGTAAATGCTGGATCGACCGGTTTGATATTTAGAAGATGTTCAATTCGTTTTCCGGTTTTCAAAAAAAGATCACGGTAAACCGCAGGGAGAGTAAGAAGTGACGGGCCGGTATCAAATGCGAAACCATCAATCCACTCTGTTCGGCATTTACCTCCAGCAAACTCTGCAGCCTCAAAAATCTGAACCTTGTGGCCACGCTTAGCTAGACGTGCAGCGGTAGCTAATCCACCCATTCCCGCTCCAATAACAATCACCCGTTTAGGTGACTCGGTAACCCGGTGGTAACTCATATTTGTCTACCTCGCCAGACCAGCTCACCACGACTCTTTCGGTACCAAGAGTGAATTATCAAATAGATCCAGAGACCAGCACTAAGTGGATGCATAGAAGCACTGCTAACAACTGAATTGGTCTTTGAAGCCACTAGGAGTCTGGATGCCACCAAGGCAAAGTACCCATACCACCCTGAAACTTCGCCACTCAAACCTAAAGCGAGTGGGAGTATGGAAGAGGAAAAGAGAATCACTATCGCTATTGCCGCTCCGATCGGAGAAACAAATGCTCGCCATTGGGATTTACTGTATCCCTCAATAAGCTCAACTGCGTTGCTATACATCCTACATATCGCAACCTTTGAACCATCTGCAACACCGCCAGAAAAACCACCGCGTACCAATAAGCGACCAAGCTCTAAATCATCCAGAACCTCAGATTTAATCGCTTCGTGGCCACCAGTTTTTAAATAGGCCTCTCGTTTCACAATAAGAAACTGACCATTTGCTACCACCATAGATGGTCTACTTAGTTTTTCAGCCAAGCGAAGTGGAAGTGAGGCGAACCATGACCATTGCAACAAAGGCTGGGCCAATCTTTCAAGGAATGAAATAGCTAATTGCCGCGGGTAGGGCGATATAAAATCCCAGTCCAAACGCTCCATCAAAGCAATTGAACTACTAACTGCGTAAGGGCTGAGGCGTACATCGGCATCAACAAATACCAAATACTTAGCCTGCGACTTTTGCGCCAACTGATGGCAGGCAAAGTTCTTTCCTAACCAACCAAATGGGAGTTCTAAGCCAGAGTGAACAAATAGATTTGCAGCTGAAAACTGGCTTATTTGCTCTGCAGTGTCATCTGAGGAGCTGTCATCTAGCGCTACTATTTCAAAGTTACTAAGGCCTTTTTGGTTTAGGACTGATTCCATCAATCCCAGTACATTTTGTGATTCATTACGCAATGGAATTAGTATTGAAACAGAATCCAATAAATCCGGTATTTCTCGGTTTTTAACTTCCCTTACTGTAAGGACATTGAGTACTGTAATTGCGAGAATTAATAGGTTTAGTCCCAAAAGAAACTCGGCCAAAATCTGCATCTTTAATCGCGACGACCAAAACGCACAGAGATGAAGTAAGCCAAGACATATAGCCCTAGAGCAGATCCGGCAAAAATTGCGACTCCAGTTCGATCAAAGAAGAAGGCATTTGCAACAATTCCACCAATCAAACTCCAAGCTAAAAAGAATTCAGGAACTGCACGGCTAGCACCTAGTGATCTGCGCTCTTTCGGTAACATAATATTCAATAGCGCCATCAAACCCATGCCAGTTAGCAACCAACCAAATGTATTGGAAAGCGGAATCTCAGGCTGAAATGGAACGGTTCTACCTGTTATCTCCCAACTCCAGCGACCAGCAGAGACCATTTGTGGATCTAGGAATAAATCCCATGCCATAAGTCCATATCCGCCTGCTAAAAATACCCAATTAGGTGCTATGCGCCGCGCTGCAAGAAATATTGGATGAGCCATCATTATCCAGGCAAAAGGAACAACTAGTGGTACTCCGTAAACTTGATAACCCAAGGTTCCTGAGTATTCATAACTTCCAAAAGGCCAAGAGGTTCGAACCCCTATTTGTTCTACAACTAGCGCATATAAAAAGGTAATAACCAAAAAACGAATTGCATAGGAAATTCCATATGCAAACCATGCATGCAACAGCATCGCGCCGGCCGCCCAGTAAACGGTGGCAATTGTTATTAACCGAAGCGCCTCACCATCAGTAATTGGGTAGGCAATCTGCAACCCCAATGCAACGGTTAAGACAGATAGCAAAAGGAAGTTCTGAAGTGGCGTGATGGTGCGTCGTGAATCCCGTCTAGGACGAAAATTGCGTACCGACATAGGGCAATTGTGCCTTATAAACTCCCAAGCTCTTTAGTGACGGCAAAGCGAGCAAACATCTCTTCGGCGTACCAGTTTTCACGATGTGTAGCAGCAATGGCGGCCTTATGCGCCTCACCCCTGTAGGCAAAGTTGCGTACCGCATCTGCTGATTCCCAAATTGAAAATGTTCCCTGTAAGCCAATGGGCGCCTCGCCAATTCCAATCGCAGCCTTCAGGCCCGGAGAGCTATGCAAACTACTGGTTACGGGTGGAACGCTGCGCCAAAAAATCAAATTCTTGCGCCACTTAATCCTGGCTCTAGTAATCGCAACCACGGCTCCCTGCCAATTTGCTGTCGAATGCGATAGCTGCGCGAAAGGTTTTTTACCTGACCAAGCTCCGTGGACTGAAATAGGGGAGAGTTCAACTACATACTCGGAGATTGAGTGCGCGCGCCAACGGCGGAGCAATGCACTATTCTCAAATTGCGAAATCTCGTTTGGATCAATCACAATCAAAAGCCCCCAACGCAGCGCATCAGCATCTATAGGAGTAAATGTTTCTCCCTTGCCTGTTCCGAGCAATTTCCAAAAACTAATACCGGGCGCGCGCCAAAGTGAGATGCGATCCAATGCCATTCTCGAGATAGCCCAGAGAACCCTCTTTTTTTCAATTCGCCAAAAATAAACTCGAATCACTTCGCCAACTCCGCAGCCTTCTTGATCTCATGCACCACATCAAGAGGTGAGTCCCACATGGGAGCATGACCAGTTTCGGAGAAAATTATCCACTTGGCATGTGCAGGAGCGATTGACCGTTCCTGACAGGTAGTCGCAGGTAAAGTCTTATCGCTGTCACCAAAAATTATTGTTACAGGAATTGACTCGGGGATATAACTATCAAACCTTTTCATCAACATTCCATCCCATGCCGGGTAATATCCCTCAGCTCCAGCTATCGCAAGTGTCGCATCCAGACAGGTTTCATAACTTAACTCTCGCCAACGTGGTGAAACATCTGAAAAACCCAACTTTCGAGCGGTTTCAAAGTGCAACGCGGTTGGCGCCAACTTTGCAGTATTGCGCGCCAGAAACCGTGCTAGTGCGGTGCCTGGATAACGCGCGTTGTAAGGGTTTAGCCACAATCCAGCGGGAGCTAATCCCGTCAAAGAAAGAACACGATCTGGCGCCGAGCTGGCCATTTCCATGGCAACCCAACCACCGAGTGAGTTTCCTGATAGGTGGAAAGTGTCAATCTGAATTGAATTTAATTTATCTAAAACATAGCCTGCAAGAGAATGTGGATCCATGGGCTGACCTTTTGCGTAAGAACTCTTACCGTGCCCTGGAAGATCAACTGAAATTACTTGAAAGTTTTGGTTTAGAAGAGTACGAACTGGTTTCCATACCGTACTTGCAGAACCTAAGCCATGAATCAAAACCAGTGGCTCACCACTTCCGGAAATCTCGCAATGCAATGATTCCAATTCAGTGGCCAACTTTCGCCGGAGTCGCATGGGCAGCCTTCATTAATTCAGCAAATGAGGTTGGAAATACAGTATGCGGATGACCTGCGGCGGCCCAGATTTCCGAATAGTTATCTAAAGCTAAATCAATCAGAGTAATTGCCGGAGAATTTAACCAACCAATAGGGGCGACACCACCAACGGAGTATCCGGAGATCTCTTTAACAAAATCCGCATCTGCTCTACCCAGTGCTGGCACTTTAAGAAACTCTGCTACCAGCTCGGTATCTACCCGATGTCCGCCAGATGTAATTACAAGAAGTGGTTTTGATTCTGGCAATTTGAAAACCAAAGAAGAAGCGATTTGACCAACCTCGATACCAAGTGCGGCTGCGGCCTCTGCTGCCGTGCGGGCGCTATCTGAAAGTAGTTTTATCTCACCTTTCATTCCGCTTACTGCAATTGCTGCTTTGGCCCGTTGAACTGCAGCTTTTTCTAAGACGCCATCCATGTCGCAAAGTCTAGAGAGTGTTTAAAGAGTTTGTATTAAATCTTGAACCAACGCTTTTATCTGATTGCGAATAGGTCTAACCGCATCAACGCCTTGCCCAGCAGGGTCATCAAGCTTCCAATCCAAATAACGCTTACCAGGGAAAAATGGACAGGCATCTCCGCAGCCCATAGTTATGACGACATCGGAGGATTCCACTGCGCTAACGGAAAGAACCTTCGGAACTTCAGCACTGATATCAATTCCTTCCTCCAACATCGCAGCAACAACAGCGGGATTAATAGAGTCGGCAGGGGCAGAGCCAGCTGAACGTACCTCAACCCAATCTCCGGCAAAATGGTTTAAATAAGCGGCCGCCATTTGAGAACGCCCAGCATTATGAACACAGACAAATAGCACCGATGAAGTTTTGCTCATGTTCTAACCTTTCTTACCATTATTGATGCAGCAATTACCGCAGTAATTAGTTGAACTAGGACAAAGACAGTTACCGACGATGGTGCGATTCCAGCAGGTGCCCCTGTTAATGATCGTGAAACAGTAACAGCTGGGTTAGCAAAAGAGGTCGAAACGGTAAAGAAGTAAGCCCCGAAAATCCACAGCGGAATAATTTTCCACGCTGACTTAGAATCTGCGGAAAGCGCCAATAACACTAGGCCAAGAGTTGCAATCAACTCTCCAATAACCTGTCCACTGCCAGAACGCTCTACTTTACTGAGCACCAAAAAGGAATTCGAAAACATAGCATTTGCCAGTGCTACTCCAATTACGGCGCCAGATATCTGGGCCAAAACATACCCAACCAAATCTTTAAGCTGCATCCGCTTACAAACAACGGCCGCCAGCGAAACCGCAGGATTGAAATGAGCTCCGGATATTGGTGAAAAAACCTTGATCAATACCGCAAGCGCTGCCGCTGTAACAGCAGCATTTACTAGAAGTGCGATGGCGCTATCTGAAGTTAGCTGACTGGCCATGAAGGATGATCCAACTACGGCAATGAGTAATGTTGCAGTTCCAACAAGCTCGGCGAAAAACCTCTCTATCTTCATGAGATCACCCAAGTATCGGCTAATGTAAAAATAGCAATTGCGAAAACAAATATCGCAAAGGCTCGCTTCAGTGTGGCTGGCGAGAGTTTGGAGGAGTGGTGCGATGCAAAGCGAGATACAACTAGGGCTGTCAAGGCCATTAAAGCTGGAACCGCCCAATTAACCTCATCCCAGTGCCGGAAATGAGCAAAGAATCCAGTCAAGGTATTGATGGCGATAATGAACAGCGAGGTACCAGCGGCCTTTGCCGGCGCTACTTTGTAGAACAAAATGAGAATTGGAATTGCTAAGAATCCGCCACCAATTCCGAATAAGCCGGTAAGTGCTCCAATAACTAAAGAGATGGCGATCAGGGCAAGTGGTGAAATCTTTCGTTCAGTAGAGGCAGTGGGCGAGGGGACTAACATTGAGAGCCCAGCGGTAATAAGTACAAGAGCAAAACCCGTCAGAACCAATCTCTCAGGAATGCTGGGTAATAGATATGCGCCAAGTAAATTTGTAGTTAAGCCAATGGCCCAAATGATAAGCGCCTCTTTGATCAAGACCTCTTGCTTTTTGAACTTGGGCATTAAGCCAGATGCGGCGCCAATAAAAACTACCGACAGAGATGCGGTTGTAGCCTGCACAGGATTTAAACCAAATAGATAAATGAGCGCCGGAACGGCCAACATGGAGCCACCTGCACCTACATAACCCAGGACCGCGCCGATGCCCAGGCCGCAGATTACGGCTAGCAGTAACTCCACTACCCGAAGGTAGCCGCTTTGGAAAGGAAAATCCCCCGTACCGCTTCACTTGGCACAGGGGATTAACTAGAAATTCACCTGAAGTGAACTATTTGTTTAGAGGTTGAACAACCCTTCAGTAATGGATGGACCGAAGTCGACGCCGCTGCCAACCATGACGAAAATGATTAGTGCAGCTCCTGCGAGAGAGAGATTCTTAAAGAAGTTGATGGTTTCACCCTGCTTCGCCTGATCATCCTGGATAGTCCAGAAGTTGTGCATTAGGAAGGCTGATGCAACGAGGAAGATAGCTAGGAGCAACGCGCCTAGATCTGCATAAACTCCAAGTGCAACATATAGTCCGCCAATGATGAGCATTAATCCAGTAACAATCACTGAGAGTTTGGCTGCAGGGACCTTCTTATATTGCGCATAGCCTGTCATGGCCTGAAGTTTGGTTAGGTGTGCGATACCTGAGTTGATAAAGATCAGTGCAAAAAGCACACGACCAAGCACGAGGAGGATATCCATATTTTCCTTTCATAGTGGGGCATGATTTAGTTGAAGAGTAAACCAATTTTATTGAAATTTCAACTAAATCAGCATGTCGAGGCAAATAAAAACCGCGCCCGACCGAAGCCGAGCGCGGTTTTGCGCTAACCCTATTATTTAAGGATTTACTTTGGTGATACGTCCATCTAGGGCAGGGATTTGAATCGCCTTGCCGCCAGCTGATGCCTCTTGTACCGCTTCAATGAATACATCTACGAGTAGTCCACGTAGTTTGGCCTTTGAAGGGGTAAAGAAGCCGACATAACCATCTCCGCCGTAAATCATGAAGTCAGGAACTGCAACGGTGTACTCCTGGGAGTCCTTTGCAATCGCTGTTCCATTTGGCAAGGTCACACTCTGAACTCGAGAGCCAACTGGCTTTGAGGTATCAAAGCTGAACTTGAATCCGGAGATCTGTGGGAAGCGACCATCGCCTGGCCAGTTGCTGACGCCGTTTTCTAGTGCCTTCCAGAGATTTTCACCAGTGATAACTGAAACTCCAACCGTATTTCCAAATGGATAAACAGCGAGAGCATCACCCAGTGTTACATCGTATGGAGCAACCTTGTCGGCACCTGGACGGTTGAAGCTCTTGTCAGCAGGTACGTAAGTGGAAGCTGGGAACTTATCGCGGATTCCGCCACCATTTATGTAAGCGAAATCAGTGGAGTACTTCTTGCGCATTGCATCTGCAGTGAAGTTACCAATGGCAGCTTCACCGGCACGCTGTACCTGAGGAGATCCACCTTGAGCAAAGATTCCATTAACTGAACCAATCTTCACATCAAGTTTAGAAGTTAGTTGGTCCTTGTACTTCTTGACCAACGCTGCACCTTCCGCATTTGGAGTTAATGAAGCAAATGTAGAACGTAGAACAACATCAACACTTGAACCACGAACTCGACCTGAACCATCAAGACATACATTCACTCTGTTGTACTCCTGGCCCGCATTGCGAACCATGGCAACAAGTGCGCCATTTACCGCTGCATTTCCGGCTAGAGCTGAGTTGTAAGTCTGGTGACTATGACCGCCAAATACCACCGTTGCGCCCTTAATCTGCTGAGCTAAATCAATCAATTTACCCTTAGCTTCGCCATCGCGGTTTTCTTGCCAACCTTGATGAAGAAGCGCAACGACAAAATCTGCTCCAGCAGCTTTTGCCTGCTTGATTGCTGCATTTACGCCATTCACATTTCCAGAGATGACTAGATCTTTTCCATTGGAAGTTAGGTTTCCAGGGAAGATTTGCTCCTTAGTTTCATCGGTATTTGCAGCGACAAATCCAACACTTACACCGTCACGCTCGACAATGTGGAAAGCCTTGGCTGCCTTAGCACCACTTTGTAGTGGCTCTAGGGAGCTGTAGTTAGAGGCAACCCACTGGAAGTCAGAGGCGGCAATAACTTTTTGTACATGTGCCAAGTTGCGATCATGTTCATGGTTTCCGAATCCTGAAACATCAAACTTCAATAGGTTCATCGACTCCACAGTTGGCATCTCTTCAAACTGACTTGAGATTGGGGGAGCTGCGCCAAAGTTGTCACCTGATGACATGGTAAAAGTCGCTGGATTCTTTGCGCGCTCGGCGGCAAAGGCGCTCATCAATAGAGCGGTACCAGCATTGGAAGATGTTCCTTCAATTGCACCATGGAAATCGCTTAGCTGTAGAAGTTGAACTGCTTTCCAAGAGCTCTTTGACACACCAGAAAGATCCGTTGCACTAAATGTCTTACTCCAAGTTGCAGCTTTGGAGAAACCATACGCATTGACAGCTTTAACTGAGATGGTTGCGCTGGTTTGACCTTCAATTACTGGCAGAGTAACAACACCGGTAGTTGTTGCTGGCAAAGTGATTGGGCAGGAGCCTTCTCCGCCAGAAACTACATATGCATTGACTGCAGGTGATGCAATAACTTTGTCGAAGACAACTCGAACACCGTTTGATGTTAGGTATGCCTTCTTAATGACTGGAGCTGCAGGTACTGCGTAGGTATTTGCAGTGACCTGCGGGGAAGTGAGCACCACTAATGCGGAGGTTGCTAGCGCTAGAGCGCTGGCAACAGCAGAGATACGCAGGCGGAGGGATTTGCCCTGGGTCTGCGCTTGAGAGGTATGTGTGATCACGGACGGATACTGGCATGAACTGGGTGACGGTTTGGTGACAGACGCGTGTCTACTCTGTAAAGAGCCGGGAGTTGTCTATGTCAGGGCGGGCCGCTAAGGTTCGAACAAATGTTCGAAAAATCTGAAATATACCTAGCTGGCGGCGAGCCCATCGAGTTTGTCCACAACGGGCAGCGTTTTCGCATACACACAGTCCTCTCCTCTTGGCGGGAGTCGGGCGGCTGGTGGAATCGGGCCAGTGATGGCTTATTCCGTCCCGATGATGGATCTCGGATTCTCTGGCGAGTTGAGGCGGCTCCAATCGGGGCGATGAAGACCTTTGAGATAGAGCGTGAAGAGGGCGTTGGTTTATGGCGGATTCGTCCCACCTCACGCCCGGCTTAAAAGTTAAAGATCATGAGCTTCACCCATCTACATGTAGCTAGTGGTTTCTCATTTAAATATGGCACCACTTTGCCTGACGCATTAGTAGCTAAAGCAAGAGATTTTGGCATGCGCTCCATGGCTTTAACTGATCGCGATGGTTTATCCGGTGCTATTAGATTCACTCAAAGCTGTTTGGAAAATCAAATATCTCCAATAATCGGGGTCGATATCTCATATGCAAATCAAACTCGAATCACCCTGCTGGCCACACCAGGCAAAGGCTGGTCATCTTTAGTCAGGGTTGTTACCCAACTTAAGAATTATGGCGCTCCTTGTGATCTTAACTTTTTAAAACAAAACTCAAACTACACTCAAAACTTATTAGCTTTACATGGTCCAGATTCAGAGATTTCCCGGGCTTTAACCTCGAGACGTTATGACAAAGCTTTGTTAATTTTTAACTCTGCTCGAGATTTATTTCTAGACCAAAGTATCGAATGTGTTTCCCATTTGATTTATGGTGATGGTCCAAAATCCACTACCCATGCTGCCCGCATGCTTAACTTTGCTCGAGATAATGATTTGCCGGCGGTTTTAACCAACGCGGTAAGGATGAAAAGCAGGGAAGACGCTCCGATAGCTGATGTATTAGATGCAACTCGCAACTTACTGCCCCTACATAAAAAAGTTGTAGAACGTAAAAACGCAGAAGCTTTTTTGAAAAACTCAGATGAAATGATTTTTATTGCCGATAAAATCGCAGCTGCTGCTGGAGAAAGAAATGCAAAGCAGTTATTAAAAACCACAACAGAGTGGGCTGAGCGTGCGGTTTTATCGCCACAGTCAGATATCGGCTTAGGCTCTATCCACCTTCCCGAACCAGATGTTGTGGGCGCTAAATCTCAACTAGAGCTAACCGCACAGCTCCAGAGTCGAGCCTATGCTGGGGTTAATTGGCGTTATGGTGGTTTGAGTTCAGAGGTAGAGGAGCGTTTAAATAAAGAGCTCTCCATCATCGCTAGCTTGGGTTATGAATCTTATTTTTTAACAGTTGCAGATATAACTGATAGAGCGCGAAATAGTGGAATCCGAGTGGCGGCTCGAGGTAGTGGCGCCGGATCTTTGGTCTGCCATCTTTTAGGGATTTCTGGTGTCGAGCCTTTATCTCTGGGTCTATTAATGGAGCGGTTCTGCTCACCACTTCGTAAGGCGCTGCCAGATATAGATATAGATGTTGAATCAGCTCGCAGATTAGAGATTTATGATCAAGTCTTTGAGAGTTACCAACAACGCTGCGCTACAGTTGCGATGTTTGATAAGTATCGAGCCCGTCATGCGATTCGAGATGTAGGTGCGGCGCTATCACTGCCACCGATGGAGATAGATTTAGTAGCAAAATCACTGCCTCATATTCGAGCTCGAAATATCTCTCAGGCTTTAGAAAATCTGCCAGAGTTAAAAAACCTTAATCTGACATCTGGAACTTGGAAGATGGCAATTGGCCTAGCTGAAAGATTAGATGGCTTGCCACGAAACTTGGCGATGCATCCTTGCGCCGTAGTTATCTCAGATATCGGTCTTTATGATCGCGCCCCAATAGAAATAAATGCCAGCAACTACCCAATGGTGCAGTGGGATAAGGATGATGTAGAAGCTATTGGGCTATTAAAGCTAGATATTCTCGGAGTTAGAATGCAATCAGCTTTGGCTTACTCAGTATCTGAGCTGAAAAGGAGTGCCAATCTTTCCCTTGATTTAGATGCTATTCCACTAGATGATCCAAAAACCTTCGAACTTATTCAATCAACCAAGACATTGGGTTTATTTCAGATTGAAAGTCCAGGTCAGCGAGAGTTGGTGGGGAAGTTCGCTCCACAAAGCTTTACCGATTTAATTATTG
>JAURMX010000059.1 GCA_030830475.1 Candidatus Nanopelagicales bacterium | reverse complement strand
GAGCCTGACGATCACTTAACTCCTGCTGAGTGGATTGAAAGGAATCTGGAATAAAAATCTCTGAGTCGTAATCAGCCGCAACCTCTTGACTCTCTTGAATGAGCGCATCAATCTCATCAAACTCACGGGGATCAGCCAAGAAATGGCTCCAAATTGTGATCTGCAAGCAAGACTGCTGGACCAATTAATACCGCATTGGAGTGCGGATCAATCTCAACAACTAACCGTCCTCCGGGAGGATGGATTACCCAGCGAGCCGGCAATCGCATTCCCTTTTTTATAGTCGCTGCCAGAGCAACTGCGCAGGTTCCGGTTCCACAGGAACGGGTTTCGCCACTGCCCCGCTCGTGAACCCGCATCTTCAACTCTCCATTTTCCAGAAACTCAACAAACTCAACATTTACACCTTCAGGATAATTGTCCTTGGGTCTAACAACGGGAGCATCACTTAAATCTCCAACCTCATCCATAGAATCAACGAATACCACCGCATGTGGATTTCCAACACTTACATTAAAACCATTCCATAACCTGCCATTGTTTGCAGCGGTAATCTCCCCATCAACTACTTGAACCTGGCCCATGTTTACACTGATATCGCCTTCTTCAGGAACACTTAAAAACTTGGCACCGTCTCGGGTGAGAATTGAGAAAATTCCCGCCGGCTGATGACCACGATCTACCAGGTAACGTGCCATGACTCTTATTCCATTGCCACACATCTCCGCCAAGGAACCATCAGAGTTTCGATAATCCATAAACCATTTGCCATCGCGTTTTGTGATTCGAATTAGACCATCTGCTCCGATACCGCTCTGGCGATTACAGATTGCTGCGGTCTGCTTTGAGGATAAGTTGTTTTTGTCCTCTGGATCAAAAATAATTACAAAATCATTCTCTGTCCCATGCCCATAGGTACCAACCAGATTAGAACTCATATGTTTCCAATATTAGATGCATTGCTCGATAAAAGTATGCGCTCCATTAGCTCTTGAGTGGGAGCCTTCTTTAACCAGGTAATCCGCTCATCACGAGAGAACCAGGTTTCCTGTCTTCTGGCGTACTGCCTGGTCGCCCGCTTAGTTTCCTCTTTTGCTTCTTCCTCGGTGAGCAGACCTTGAGCAAATTTAATTATCTGGGCGTAACCCAAAGCTGCTTGAGCGGTGCGACCTTCAAGCAATCCCTCATTCATTAGATCCCTTACTTCACGTACCAATCCTTGCTCCCACATTTTCTCTACCCGTAAATCAATCCGCTCCTGCAACGTTTCTCGCTCCATTACCAATCCAAACTGCTTAGCCTGCGGATACTTTGAACTTCCTGCCCGGGGCAAATTGGCGGTGTATGGCTGACCGGTTAACTCAATTACTTCCAGTGCCCGCACTACACGTCTGATATTTTCTTTGGGAATTGCTGCTGAGGCTGCTGGATCTAAGGCCGCCAATCTTGTATGCATTACATCAGCGCCCAACTCCTCAGCTTCCTTTGCAATTCGCTCCCGCACCTCTGGATTGGTATCTGGAAAGTTGAGATCATCAAGAATTGCTTTTATATAGAGGCCGGTTCCTCCTACTACTACCGCCGGAATACATTGTACTAATAATTGATCAATTAGATTGCGAGCATCGATTTGATACTGTGCAACAGATGCCTCTTGTCGTACCGACAACACATCAATTAAATGATGTGGCACTCCCTGTCTCTCTGTCATTGTTAACTTAGCGGTCCCGATATCCATGCCTTTATAAAGCTGCATCGAGTCAGCGTTTATGACCTGGCCCTTTAACTCTTTTGCTAAGGCAACCGCTAAATCACTCTTTCCAGTGGCGGTGGCACCGCCTATGACAATTAATGTCATTTACCGGGAACGCTCTTCAAAGTTGGAATACCAAGCATCACACCTTTAGCTTCAGCCTCTTTCTTGCGGGCTGCAAATGCATCTCCACCGCGGGTTTTTCGCCAACTCAACGGAGCGCCTTTTGCTAAAACAAAGTGCGGCTTGGCGCTGCCAATCACCACATCAACAAGATCGCCAGGGCGAACACCTTCTAATGCATCAAAGTGCACCAATCTGAAATCACGACTCTTTCCACTCGCGCGGCTGCCTTCAACATCGGTAACTAGAACTTCGGCGGTATTGCCCACCACCTCTTGATTTACCGATTGGGAAAGAGCGTTCAAATGCTCATGCAGTCTGGTGTAACGCTCGGCAACTATCTCTGGCGCGATTTGATCCGGCATTTCAGCGGCCGGAGTACCTGGTCGCTTTGAATACTGGAAGGTGTAAGCCGCTAGGAAGCGTAGTTCGGTGCAGAGATTCATCGTTTCTTGAAAATCGCTCTCATCTTCACCGGGAAATCCAACAATGATGTCAGTGGTGATTGTGGAATGGGGCATGGATTTGCGTACCTTCTCAATAATTCCACGGTAGCGATCTACTCGATATGAGCGGCGCATAGATTGCAGAATACGATCAGAACCTGATTGCAATGGCATATGCAGATGTGGCATCACATTCGGGGTTTCTGCCATTGCCTCAATCACATCATCGGTGAAATCTCGGGGATGCGGTGACATGAATCTAATGCGATCTAGACCTTCAACTCTGCCACACTCACGAAGTAATTTGGCAAAGGCGGTGCGGTCGCCAAAATCCACGCCGTAGGCATTTACATTTTGCCCCAACAAGGTTATTTCATTTACGCCATCAGCGACCAACGCGCGAACTTCATCGAGAATTTCTGCTTGTGGGCGATCCTTTTCTCTTCCGCGCAACGCTGGAACTATGCAAAAGGTGCAGGTGTTATTGCAGCCCACAGAGATCGAAACCCAAGCTGAAAAGGCAGAGTGACGTCGCGCAGGCAGTGTGGATGGGAAATGTTCCAGCGCCTCTTTGATTTCTATCTGAGCGCTCTGCTCAATCCGCGCCCGCTCTAGAAGTGCTGGCAGTGAACCCACATTATGGGTACCAAAAACTACATCTACATAAGGAGCTTTTTTAAGAATTGTTCCTTGATCCTTTTGAGCTAAGCATCCCCCGATGGCTATCTGCATATCGGGTCTAGTTTTCTTAGTTGGGGCTAGAAATGAAAGATGGCCATAAAGTTTGTTGTCAGCGTTCTCTCTAACCGCGCAGGTATTGAAAACCACTAGATCAGGTTCAACTCCATCTTGAGCCGGAACATAACCCGCGGCATCAAGTGAACCTGCAATCCGTTCAGAGTCATGGACATTCATCTGGCAGCCCAAGGTCTGAATCACATAGGTACGAGTGGCGTTCACAGGGGACATCGTACCTATGTGTATGGAATGGATATTTAAGAGCGGGTAATACCTAACTCTGCGAGAACTCGATTGACGATGTTTCCAGAGAATCCTCTTCTTGAGAGAGCTCCATGCATTCTTCGATAGGCAACCTCAGGAGCAAGGGCGCGAACTGAACGGGATTTGCGCTCTGCAAACTGCATCGCATTGGCAAACTCAGATTCATCAGAGATATCGCTGGTGATCCATTCAATGATCTCATCAGCAATTCCCTTAGAGCGTAGCTCCCCAGCAATAATTCGCTTTGAGACCTTTTTAGTGCGTTGCCTGGACTCACTCCAATAACGAGCAAACTCATAATCATTTATGAAGCCCTGCTCTTGAAGGCGAAAGAGCGCCGCGTTAGCGATCTCTTCCTCTATGCCCCGTTTTTTTAGAAGGGTAAGAAGCTCCCCCCTACTCTTCGCTCTTCTGCCCAAAGCCATAAGGGCAATGGTCTGAGCTACCGAGTAGGGGTCGCTTTCTAACTCTTCTAATTGTTGATTAGAACTCGACATCAGCTGCGGCTTCATCGATTGCAGCAACTAGCGCTGGATCGATCTCTGTCGCGGCGTAATGAGCCCGGATCTTGGCCTCAATCTCATTAGCCAGATCTGGATTATCAATTAAGAATTGACGGGAGTTTTCCTTACCCTGACCAAGCTGGTCACCTTCATAGGTGTACCAAGCACCGGATTTCTTTACGATGCCAAGATCTACACCGAGGTCAAGTAATCCACCTTCACGTGAGATTCCAACACCGTAGAGAATGTCAAACTCTGCCTGCTTAAATGGGGGCGCCATCTTGTTTTTAACAACTTTGACGCGGGTACGGTTACCGACCGCTTCTTGTCCATCTTTAAGGGTTTCTATGCGACGGATATCCATACGAACTGAGGCGTAGAACTTAAGAGCTTTACCGCCGGTTGTGGTTTCTGGTGAACCAAAGAAAACACCAATCTTGTCACGCAACTGATTGATAAAAATTGCGGTGGTCTTAGATTGACTTAATGCGCCAGTAATTTTGCGTAGCGCCTGTGACATCAAACGAGCTTGTAGACCCATATGAGAGTCACCCATTTCGCCCTCGATTTCAGCACGTGGAACAAGTGCAGCAACTGAGTCAACAACAATCAGATCAAGCGCACCAGAACGCACCAACATATCCATAATCTCAAGAGCTTGTTCACCGGTATCTGGTTGTGAAACCAAAAGTGAGTCGATATCAACACCAAGTTTCTTGGCGTACTCTGCATCAAATGCATGCTCTGCATCGATAAAGGCTGCGATGCCACCATTCTTTTGTGCATTTGCAATCGCATGCAAAGTTAAAGTTGTTTTACCTGATGATTCAGGTCCAAAGATTTCAATAACGCGGCCGCGTGGTAATCCACCAATTCCTAGAGCCATATCCAAGGTAATAGAACCGGTTGGAATAACTTCGATAGGTGTAGCTGTGCGCTCGCTCATCTTGATAACTGAGCCCTTACCAAACTGACGCTCGATTTGAGCAAGTGCGGTGTCTAGGGCTTTCTGCCGTTCGGCAGAGGGTTTGGAACTATCTACAGGATCTTTGGCTTCTTTAGCCACAGTCTTGCCTCTCTTCTACTCGTAGGTTGGTCCAGAAGGTACGGAAAACCACTGACGGCTGACCCTTAAGGTCGGCGGAAATGTGGAACCGCTCTGGTTGGGCATAACAGCTCGCCGCTGTTATGGCTGAAGTTTACCGAACATTTGTTCTAATGACTTTGGGGACACGCCGTGCCTATCTTTAGGGATGGCCGAGCTCGCCCCGTTTAATACCCCAAGACCAGCGGAATATGCCCCAATTCCAAAGCCGTTAAAACGCAGGCAGGCCAAAAAAGTTTCCCTTCCAGATGGCCCCCGCTCGCCCTTACTAACTCTTCAATTTCAACAGGACACACCTGGTTTTCTCCGTCAGGCGCGAGATAAGTATGGTGATTGCACATCCTTTTTCCTGGGCGGTCAATTGTTCATCGGAGCATTTGCACCAGAGATGGTCCATGAAGTCACAGTAAGCAAGCAACATCAATTTATAAAAGGTGTTGGCTTTGACCGAATGCGCAAGGTCCTGGGAACTGGGCTACTGACCAACGAAGAGCCGATACATCTTCGCCATCGCCGATTGATGCAATCACCTTTTCATATCAGCAAGATCTCTTCGTATGCCAACACGATGATTGATTTAACCCAAAAACATATTTCAGATTGGAAAAATGGAGATGTTGTTGGAATCGGTCCAGAGATGATGGCGCTCACCTTTGACATTGTTGCTGACATACTTTTTGGTACTGATATTTCAGCTGATACTGAGCGGGTACAACGTGCGATGCATATTGCGATCGATCGCATTGAACGTACCATGTTGCCAGGATTGGATAGGTTCGACAATCTAGGTATTCCATACTTTAGAAAATTCGGAAGTGCCGCAAATGAACTTCACGAAGTTGCCACTCGCATTGTCAATGAAAGAATTGAGAAGGGCATAAAGAGAGATGATTTGATGGGCGTGCTTCTCGAAGCGACCACACCAGATGGCGAGAGATTAACAGCACGAGAAGTATCTGATGAAACGTTGACTTTGATTTTGAGCGGCCATGAAACAACGGCAAATGTTTTAACTTGGGTGTTTTCATACCTCAGTCAGAATCCACAATATTGGCAGCACCTCGAAACCGAAGCTAATTCAATCTTTGCGCAACGAGATAGCGAGGATTTTGCTCGCATACTTCTTGCTGCTCCTTGGAGTAGCGCAATCTTCAATGAGGTACTGCGTTTATGCCCGCCGGTTTGGGTTGCGCCCCGTCGCGCTCTTGAGGATGTAATGCTGGGAGAGTTTGAAATTCCCAAAGGCGCACATGTCTTGATTAGCCAGTATGTAACCCATCGGGATTCACGTTACTTTTCTAATCCGGATTCCTTCACGCCAGAACGCTGGTTTGGTGAGTTTGAGAAAAGCCTGCCTAGAGGCGCTTACTTTCCATTTGGAGCGGGAACTAGAAAATGCCTTGGTGACCAATTCGCATTACTGGAGGCTCGCATAATCATCTTGGAGATTGCCAGCCGTATGCGGTTAGAGCTGAAATCTTCATTCCCTTCCGCTCAACCCCGCGCCACATATAGACCCAAAGGGATCGTTCCTATGAAGGTAAACCTTATTTAAGCTGAGCGGAGATATCTGGGTTGTGTTTAACAACTGCACGCCAGATATCGGCGGCTTCCATGCCCATGGCTAAAGCTTGATCCACGGTCTGACCTCCGAGCTCTGCCATGACGAAATCTTTGGCGTAAGAAGGTGCCCAATCAGCGCCGAAATGCTCCGTCATCCTGCGACGCAGTTCGGTAATTCTCATCACGATTTTATATTAAAGGATTGCAGCTAAACGTTCTGCTTGTTGTTTGGAGTGTTCAGGCGAGAGTGGCGCGGTTACCTGTCCCATAAACCAACGCAATATTAAACCCACTCCAACAACATCTGTTGCAAAAATCTTTGCTAACTGAGAATAAATCTCTACCCAAATCTTGTGATCGCTGGCGGTTAGTGCGCCAGCCATAATCTCGCCATCTCTTTGCAAAGCGGTTTGCAAACCGGTGTGCTCTGAAATCTCTCGGGAGATTAAGTAAAGCGCCTCTGCCCGAGACTGCGCCACCAAAGCCAAGGTTGAAATTCTATCCAGCTCGGTTTCGACAAGGGCTAGAAAAACCTCATCTTTATCCCGGAAATGATTGTAAAGAGAGGCACGTGAAACCTGCGCGCGATCTGCAATTTCAATCATATTTGTTGAAGAGATACCGCTTTCGGAGAGTAAAACTTTTGCCGCTTCCATAATAGCCGCTCTAGTGCGACGATGAATTGTTGATTGATGTTGGTAAGTTGATCTTGCGCTATTTGTACTCACTTAAAGGAAATCCTTATCTTCAACCTACTGCGTTAAGCAGCGTTGGTATCGACAACGGTAAGTACTGGGGATTCGTGAAGTTTGACTAGAGATGTAACTTCAACAAGTACGGCGGATAGGGAGAGATTTAATGCAATGCAGATTGAATTTAATAATTCTGAGGAAGCTTCTTTCTGACCGCGTTCGACCTCTGAAAGATAACCAAGAGAGACACGAGCCTCTTTTGCAACATCACGCAGGGTGCGGCTTTGAGCGATTCGGGCCTGGCGCAGGGTCTGGCCAATGTGCGTACGCAAAAGTGTCATAACCCTGTCCTTTCTATGAAGCCGAATTCTTACTGCCTAGAGCCAAGGATACGCGCGAGCACCCCAACTGCGCTTTCTACCGCGCCGCGTCGCACATGATCCCGATCCCCTGAAATCGCTAATTTCACAGTTTCTTGATGCTCTGGCCCAATTATCGCTAGCCACACGGTTCCCGCCGCCACTCCTTGAGAAGGGCCAGGTCCGGCAACTCCAGTCAAGGAAATAGCCCATGATGATGAGAATTTTGCCCTTATGCCTTTGGCCATCGCTAGCGCAACCTCTTCAGAAACCGCTCCAAACTCATCTAGAAGCGAGCCCGGAACAGAGAGCTCTTCAATTTTGATCTGATTTGAATAGGCGACGATAGCTCCATGCAACACGTGGGAAGCCCCTGGAACGGAAACTATCTCAGAGGTTAAAGCTCCCCCAGAAATAGATTCGGCGCAGGAGATTGTCTCGTTGCGTTTCTGCAATAGAGCAACTATCTCTTGAGCAACAGCATTCATGATTTAGCTTTTGTTACATCTCGCAAATATTGATATCCAGAGGTAATGGTTAGCAGGATAGCTACACCCAGCAAAATATCACGTGGTAAAAATAGATACTCTGGCAAGGGGAGAATATAGAAACCAACCGAGAAGTTTTGAAGTAGTGATTTAATTTTACCTCCTTTGCTGGCGGCAATAATCCCTCTTTTTAAAACTGCAAAACGCAAGATTGTGACACCAACTTCGCGCGCCAAAATCACAAAGGTTACCCACCATGGCATCTTGTCCAATACTGATAAACCAATAAGTGCGGTCGCAATAAAAGCTTTATCCGCAATTGGGTCAAGTAATGTTCCGAAGGCTGAAATTTGATTTCTGCTTCTTGCGATACGGCCGTCCAAAACATCGGTCATGCCAACCACAAAGAACATAACCCAGGCGATGATCTGCCAATCTGGATCATTGCCACCATTTTTGAAAAGGGCCCAAGCACAAAATGGCAGAGCCAGGATTCGGGCAATCGTTAAGAGGTTGGGAAGATTCATAAAGGTTGTGCCACCAAATCCGCACCAGCCACATCGACAACGACCGCATCTACGTATTGGCCGACCTTGTAGCCCGAGGTTGGCCTTGCTGGCGTAGAGATAAAGGTTGTGGAATCAACCTCTGGTCCCTGATGTTCTGCTCTGCCCTCCTGAGTTTCCTCATCCTCAATTAGCACTCTTACCTTTTGCCCGATTCGCTCGGCGGCACGCTGGTTTACTAGCTCCTCAGCCAATGTTGTTAGCTGGTTGGTGCGGGATTGAATCAGATCAGGATCAACTTTATTTTCCAACTTCAGAGCCTCTGTGTTGTCCTCATCTGAATAAGGAAATATTCCAATTGCATCTAAACCAGCAGCATTAATGAAACTGACTAAATCTTGGTACTCCTCCTCGGTTTCGCCCGGGAAGCCAACTATGAAGTTGGAGCGAATACCAGATTCTGGATTCAAAGCTCGAATCTGAGTGATTAAGTGCAAAAACTTCTCTGCATCTCCAAAGCGACGCATTCTGCGGAGCAAGGTTCCAGAGGCGTGTTGGAAAGAGATATCGAAATAGGGAACAACTTTTTCGGTAGCAACTATGGCTTGCAAAAGTGTGGGACGGATTTCTGCAGGCTGTAAATATGAAAGTCTAATGCGCTCAATGCCATCAATCTTTGCTAACTCAGGCAGCATAGATTCCATAACTTTAAGATCACCAAAATCTTTGCCGTAAGAAGTTGTGTTCTCGCTAACCAGAAATACTTCGCTGACACCATTTTCTGCCAACCAACCCGCTTCCTCCAGAATCTCTGTTGGGCGTCTGGAGACAAAGGCACCGCGAAATAGTGGAATGGCGCAGAAAGAGCATCTCCGGTCACAGCCTGATGCAATCTTCAGTGGAGCCATCGGTGAATTACCTAAACGTTTGCGGGAAAAGGTACTGCCCTGCCCCATTGAAAGCGGCGACTCATTTACAACGCGAGTGGTTTGTCTAGCTGCCGGCGAAATAGGAATTAAAGTGCGACGATCTTTTGGAGTATGAGCCTTGGGCTTATCTCCATCTAAAATTTTGCGTAACCTCTGAGAGATATCTTGATAATCATCAAACCCTAAAATCGCATCTGCTTCAGGTAGCGCATCAGCTAACTCTTTTCCGTAACGTTCAGCCATGCAACCAACCGCTACGACCGCACGCAAACTGCCATCTGCCTTAAGGGCGTGAGCCTCCAAAAGGGCATCAACTGAGTCTTTTTTTGCTGATTCGATGAAGCCGCAGGTATTAACCAAAGCGATATCAGCGTTTGCTGGATCATTTACCAATATCCAGCCATCCTCAGAGAGTCTCCCGGCTAGCTCCTCAGAGTCCACATCGTTGCGGGCACATCCCAATGTCACTAAAGCAACGGTTTTTGGATTTGAGTTTGGGAGCGACACCCCCGCATTCTATAGATTAAAGCTGCGATTAACCCTGATTGTTGCTGGCCTGCGGTCCGAATTCCAGTCTAACAACCTCGCCTACTCTCCCCGGTACGCCTAAATCTTCGCCATTAACTTTTAATTGCACTGCTCCTGCGTTGCCGATTACTAGATATAGCAATTGATTGTCATTAAAGCTTCTGGATTCACCTTGCCGGATCCGACCGCTAAATTGCGTAGCTCCGGTTGAATCATTAACCGCAACCCAAGAAAGACCATTTACCCCTGCTATTACAACTTCAACACCATCTTTAACTTCAGCTACCGCACCATTTGATTGATTTGAGCTGGTCGAGTTACTAACAACACTTTGTTCTTCAGGGCTTTCATTTGATGTGGAAAAAATCAATGCGCCAACAATTCCAAATAGGGCGACTCCAGCTACTAAACCACTAAGTGCTTTCCAAGATATTGGCTTGCGCTCTTTAGTTGCGGGAGTGGCGCTGGTGTCATTTAGTAAATCTCTAATTGATTTACTTAAAGAAATAGTTTGTGATTCAAAGGCAATTAATACTTCAGAGTCGCCTACGCCGCATATACGAGCGATTGTTCTGATGTGACCACGTGCATATGCGGGACCACCACAAGTTAAAAAATTATCACGCTCAAGATCTTCGATAACGGTTGCAGGTATGCGAGTGCGAGCAGCGAGTTGTTCAACAGTAAAACCTGCTGACTTTCGCATCTCTTGCAGTGAACTGCCTACTGACATTTTCGCCTCGCAACTTTTCTAACTGGGGCACAAATTGTAGAAGCAGCAACTTCTCGGGCACAACAGGGCTAACTCAGCTTCTGGGGTGAAATACTGAGAATCACCCCTGAATGACTTCGAGCACCGAGGCTAAATCCTCTTGCTTAACTAGAACCACGCGGGCCTTCGAACCCTCAGAGGGACCAACAATTCCTCGGCTCTCCATCAAATCCATCAACCGACCCGCTTTCGCAAAACCAATTCTTAATTTTCTTTGCAACATTGATGTGGAGCCAAATTGTGTGCTCACTACCAACTCTATGGCTTGAATTAATAACTCTTTATCATCGCCAATGTCATCATCACCAGATCTTGCGCTGACAACAGGTTTCAAAATATCTTCTCGATAAACTGGCTGTAACTGTGATTTCACATGTGCCACAACTGATTCAATCTCGCGTTCGGAAACATAAGCGCCTTGGATACGCATAGCTTTACTTGCTCCCATGGGCAGGAATAAGCCATCGCCTTGTCCAACCAGTTTCTCAGCGCCGGGAGTATCCAAAATAACTCGGGAGTCAGCCAATGACGAGGTAGCAAAAGCAAGACGTGAAGGCACGTTGGCTTTAATCAATCCGGTCACGATATCTACGGAAGGTCTCTGTGTTGCAATTACTAAGTGAATGCCTGCAGCACGGGCTAATTGAGTTATTCGAACAATGGAATCTTCAACATCTCTAGCGGCAACCATCATTAGATCAGCCAACTCATCTACAACCACCAATAGATATGGGTAAGGTTCTAAAGCTTGATCCGCTCCCTCCTTCGCAGTTACCTTTCCAGAGCGGACAGCTTTATTGAAATCATCAATATGTCTAAATCCGTAGGTGGAAAGATCGTCATATCTCATATCCATTTCACGAACCACCCAAGCCAAAGCCTCGGAGGCTTTCTTTGGATTAGTAATTATTGGTGCAATCAGGTGGGGAATCCCTTCATAGGCGTTTAACTCAACTCGTTTTGGATCAATCAAAATCAATCGCACATCATTTGGTGTTGCTCTCATTAAGATTGAGGTAACCAGTGAGTTGATCATCGAGGATTTACCGGCACCGGTTGCGCCAGCGACCAAAAGATGTGGCATCTTGGCCAAATTGGCGCAGATGAAATTGCCCTCCACATCCTTGCCAAGAGCGATAACCATTGGGTGGTGATCATTTCCAGCAACACTGGAGCGCAAAACATCCCCCAATGAGACAATCTCGCGATCGGTATTTGGAATCTCAATACCTACCGCCGACTTACCGGGAATTGGCGAAAGAATCCTGACATCACTGCTTGCTACCGCATACGCGATATTTTTACTTAGCGCGGTAACTGCTTCGACCTTAACACCGGACCCTAATTCAACTTCATAACGGGTTACGGTCGGGCCTCGCATGAATCCTGTTACTTCACAATCAATTTCAAACTGAGCAAACACCTCACTCAAAGCCTGAACAATCTGGTCGTTGGCTTTGGTTTTACCTTTTGTAGGTGGAGTGGTTCGCAACAACTCCATGCTGGGAAGCTCGTAGGAGTCATTTGAAGAAAGTACTAGCTGAACCGGGCGCGCTGGTTTGCTTTCAACTTGAGCCTTTGGAACCTCTACAGTGAACTCTTCATCAAAGCTCTCTTCATCAATCTCTTCTTCTTCATCATCATCCTGATTTGAAAACTCTTGCACTAATGGAGTTTCAAATGGAGGGGTATCAGCGATTTCAAACTCTTCGGCTTTGCGATCCCGACGCTCCTCTAGAACGGTGCCCACTTTGGAGCTAGCTCCAGTGGCCAATCCTTTTATTAAATCCAGAATCTTCGAAAAAGGTGTAGCGGTGATTACTAAAACTCCAAATAGTAAGGTCAAGAAAAGAATCGGTATTGCCAAAACATCTGTAACTAAGGCAACCAACGGGGTTGAGATTGCGTATCCAACCCAGCCCCCACCTTCCCTCATAGCAGTGGCGCCGGTATTTATTGAGGAGGGATTAATTATGTGAATCAAGGCGGTGGAGCTGAGAATTAACAACAGCGAACCAATTGTTATTCGACCATTTGCCGCCTTGTCATCCGGAGCTCTAAACATCCGCAAAGCGAAGTAAGCAAAGAGAATTGGGGTACATATCGCCAGTCGTCCGACCGCGCCGTAAAAGAATGCATAGGCTGCGTTGCCAAACCAGTTTTCCAGTTGCCACCAAGTTGTTGCAGCGGCTATCAAGGCAAGAATAAATAGTAGAAGTCCAAAACCATCACGACGATGTTCAGGATCAAGATCCTTGGCTCCGCGGGTGATGACCCGAACTGTTGCCCCTAAGGATTTTGCAAAGCTTCGCCAAATAAGCGAAAGGGTACGGCTAAACGCCGGTAAGACACCGCTGCGCTTCTTTGGGGAATTTTTCTTAGCCACAACGAAAAATCGTATTAGAAATGTTTTTTCTCAACCGCGAGGCGCGCCGTTGAATCTGTGTTTACACCTCTATTACGACCGGCACAATCATTGGTCGGCGACGATGCTCCTCTCCGACCCAACTTCCCACAGTTTTCCTTACAACTTGGGATAACTGGTGGGTGCCATTTATTCCGCCAGCGACAGCCCCCGCAAGTGCATTTTCAATCCGAGTCTTTACCTCATCGAATAAAGCTAAATCCTCGGCAAAACCACGGGCATGTATATCTGGCCCAGCTACAACTTTCCCTGTCTGAGAATCGATTACAACAATAACTGAGATGAAACCTTCTTCACCTAGAATTCTTCTATCCTTTAATGAGGCCTCAGTTATGTCTCCAATACTTTGTCCATCTACATAAACGTAACCAACCGGAACCGCCCCAACAACTTTCGCTCTACCTTCTGCTAAATCGACAACTACCCCATTGTCCACGACAACGGTGTTAGATCTCTTAACTCCGGTTGAGATCGCTAATTCAGCGTTGGCCTTCATGTGTCGCCATTCTCCATGAACTGGCATCACATTCTTAGGTTTTACAATGTTGTAGCAGTACAAAAGTTCGCCAGCCGCTGCATGTCCAGATACATGAACCAAAGCATTGCCTTTATGAACTACCCGAGCACCAAATCTAGTCAACTCATTAATCACCCGATAAACCGAGTTTTCATTTCCCGGAATCAAAGAAGAGGCCAAAATTACCGTGTCGCCAGAGCCAACCTTTATTCGATGATCGCCATTAGCCATTCTCGATAATGCAGCAAGTGGTTCACCTTGTGAACCAGTACAGATCAGAACAATTCCATCTCCCGCATCATCTATCTCATCTATATCAAGGAGAGTGTTTGGCGGAATGTGAAGGTATCCCATCTCTGATGCGAGGTTCATATTACGCACCATTGAGCGACCAACAAATGCAACTTTGCGACCATGTGTGTAAGCAATATCGATTACCTGTTGAATTCGATGAACATGTGACGCAAAGGATGCAACAATCACTCTTCGCTTCGTTGATTCAATTACCCGATCCAAAACCGGCATGATTTCCCGCTCTGAGGTAGTGAAACCGGGAATGTCAGCATTGGTTGAATCCACCATAAATAAATCAACGCCAGATTCACCTAAAGCGGCAAAACGCGCCAGGTCAGTCGTGCGACCATCCAGAGGTAATTGATCCATCTTAAAATCACCAGTGTGTAGCACTATGCCTGCTGGGGTTTTAATTGCAACCGCCAAAGCATCTGGAATTGAGTGATTTACTGCGATGAACTCTAATTCGAAATCTCCAACTTTTCTCCTTTGTCCTTCGCGAACCTCGATAGTTATAGGAGATATACGGTGTTCCTTCAGTTTTCCTTTTGAAAATGCCAGAGTGAGAGCTGAGCCGATAACTGGAATGTTCTCCCGCTCCCGCAACAAATAGCCAAGAGCGCTGATGTGATCCTCGTGGCCGTGGGTAAGAAATACCGCCTCGACGTCATTTAATCTCTCACGGATGTAAGAGAAATCCGGCAAAATTAAATCAACACCAGGTTGATTCTCTTCCGGGAACAAAACACCACAATCCACTATGAGTAGTCGACCGGCATATTCAAATACCGTCATATTGCGGCCTACTTCACCCAATCCACCAAGCGCGACAATGCGGAGGGTTTGAGCTGGAAGTTTTGGAGGCAACCCGAGATCGGGGTGCGGATGATTCATTACTTTACTTTCACGCCACCGGCGCGCAGATCCTCACGGAGTTGAGTAATTTGCGCGGAGGTGGCATCAACAAGTGGCAATCTAACCTTTCCGCCCGGTAACCCCATCAAATTCAATGCAGCTTTGGTGAGTATCGCACCTTGAGTGCGGAAAGTTCCGGTGTACACCGGTAATAATTTTTGATGGATTTCAAGTGAGCGGGCGGTATTTCCAGAAAACCAGGAATCTAGAAGTTCTCGTAAATCTCTGCCAACAGTATGACCACAAACAGAAACAAATCCGACCGCGCCAACAGAGAGCAGTGGAAGATTCAAAATGTCATCTCCTGAATAAACCGGAATTCCTGATCTCTTAATTACCCATGAAGTGGAGGCCACATCTCCTTTGGCATCCTTAAGCGCAACAATGTTGGGGTGTGCCGCTAATTGCACAATCGTGTCTGGCTCGATTTGAACACCAGTTCTTCCCGGAATGTCATAAAGCATTACTGGAACATCGGTGGCATCCGCCATCGCATTGAAGTGTGCTGCAATTCCCGCCTGTGGTGGTTTGTTGTAATAAGGGGTAACAACTAGCAAACCATCTGCTCCAGCATTTGCTGCCATCTTGGCCTGTTCCACTGAGTGTGAGGTCTCGTTATTGCCAGCTCCTGCAACAATCTTTGCGCGCGAACCGGCAACTTTTTTTACAATTTTGATAATTTCAACTTTTTCTTCATCACTCGTTGTGGGCGCTTCACCTGTAGTGCCATTTAAGACAATGCCATCATGGCCTGATTGAATTAAATGCTCCGCTAACTTTTCGACGCCATCCCAATCAATTGAAAGATCATCTTTGAACGGGGTCACCATGGCGGTGAGCAGACGGCCAAATGGCGGGTGAATCGACATGGCGAAAGGTTACTCCTGTTAAGGGGCTACCCGTCCTGACTTCTCAAATGCCGCATAAGTCAGTGGCATTAGGCGGGCAAAATGCTCCTCCATCTTTTCCGCCACCATCTCAATCTCCCTTTGTGGGTAGCTTGGAAAATGAGATCCCTCTCTGCTGGTGCGCAAAGATAAGAAGTTCATCAATGCACGAGCATTCATCGTTACATACATTGATGAGTAGAGCGCAACAGGCAAAACGGCGCGAGCAACTTCACGAGCCACTCCGGCATCTAACATTTTCTTGTAATTTGCATATGCAACGGTGTAACTCTCCTTCATCGCTGCAACAGAGATTTGGAACTGCTCATCTGTTCCATCAACAAAAACATAGTGTCCGGTTTTGCCGGTTTGAACCAATTTACGTTCCTTATTTGGAATGTAAAACACCGGACTAAGTTCCCGATAACGACCGCTTTCCTCATTATAAGAAGCGATGCGGTGGCGCATAAACTCACGGAATACAAATATCGGAGCGCTGACAAAGAAAGTCATTGAGGTGTGCTCAAAAGGCGAACCATGTCTTTCCCGAGCCAAGTAATTGATCAAGCCAGCTGATCTGGCTGGATCAGAGTTAATTTCATCCAAAGAGTTCTCGCCCGCCGTTGAAACTCGTGCCGCCCAAATAACATCGGCATCATTCGCACTAGCTTTAACAAGTTCTACAGTTACATCGTCACGGAAGACAATTTCAGGATGGTTTTGTTCGCTCACGTGCGTGACCTTATCTACTACCTGGCCCAGGGTCAGGAATTTCTAAGGCACAATTGGCGCGTGTCACTTAGCGGAGCACCCTTTGATAAGCGTGTGGTGTTGCGCGACTCACTGGCCGTGGCAATCCCTGTTGGCACATACGGAGCAGCTTTCGGTGCTGCTGCAATCGGTTCAGGATTTTCCATCCTGCAAACCTGTCTCCTCTCGCTCCTACTTTTCTCCGGAGCCTCCCAATTCGCGGTAGTTGGAGTAATGGGTGCTGGTGGTTCGGCCTTAAGTGCAATTGCAACCGGCTCACTTCTGGGATTACGCAACGGACTTTATGGATTGCGTATGGCTCCGGTTTTGTCATTGACTGGAATTAAAAAGATTATTGGTGCACAACTAACTATTGATGAATCAACTGGAGTAGCTCTCAATCAAGAAGTTAAGGGGCAGGCAGCAAGCCGATATGGATTTTGGGCAACCGGTATTGGGGTTTATTTATTCTGGAATTTATTTACATTAATTGGCGCGCTTGGCGCCAAGAGTATTGGTGATCCATCAGCATGGGGACTTGATGCAGCTGTGCCGGCAGCATTTCTGGGCTTGGTTTGGCCCCGCTTAATTGACACTAAATCCAAGCTGGTCAGTATCTCTGCAGCGGTATTGGCTTTGCTATTAATTCCTATTGCACCAGCTGGAGTACCAATAATTGCAACCGCTTTGCTTGCTATTGCGTTTGGGTGGCGGAATTAATGAGCGCTTTATGGATTGCCACACTTGTTACCAGCGCAATTTGTTTCATTTTAAAATATATTGGCTACTCACTACCAGAATCACTTCTAAACAAGCCGCAGGTTCAGCGGATAAACTCGTTGATACCAATCGCGCTATTAAGCGCATTGGTGGCGGTACAGAGTTTTGGTGCAGAGAACTCAATAGTGTTTGATCATCGCTTGGCTGGAGTTGCTGTCGCTGCCGTGGCCCTCAGACTTGGTGCCAACTTTCCTACAATGATGCTTCTAGCAGCTGTAGTCTCTGCGGTCATTTATCGTCTGTAGTCCTACAAAAAGTTAGAGAACTTCAATCCGCTCTCGAAGTAATCGCAACTAAATCGCTATTTGAACTAGATAATCTTTAAAGCCTCAAGTTTTGCTTTTAAATCATTGTCAGAAGGCTCAGTCAAGTGTGTTCCATCTGGAAAAACGATTACTGGAATAGACCGCTGTCCGCCGTTAATCTCAATTACTTTATCTGAAGCTGAAGGATCAGCCTCCACATCAATAATGGTGTACTCAACATTAAGGGAGTCCATCAATCTCTTGGAACGGCGGCAATCTCCACACCAATCAGCGCTATACATAGTGATATTGCTGGTCATAACTTGTTCCTATCCTTCGCTTAGAGAACCATTAAATGCTCGAGGCCAAATGTTAATCCTGGATGTTTACCTATTTCTCGAACCGCCAAAATAACACCAGGCATAAATCCTGATCGATCAATCGAGTCATGTCTAATAGACAGGGTTTCACCTTGAACACCTAGCAATACCTCTTGGTGGGCAACTAGTCCCCGAAGGCGAATTGAATGAATAGGAATATCTCCGATTTTTGCACCTCGAGCGCCAGGTAACGAGGTAGAAGTTTTGTCTGGCAGGGCTGGAAGTTTTGCAGCTTTGCGTTGCTCTGAAATCAATTCAGCTGTGCGGGATGCAGTTCCGGAAGGTGCATCAGCTTTCTCTGGATGATGAAGCTCAATAATCTCTACCGATTCAAAGTATCTCGCTGCCTTTGCGGCAAATTGCATCATCAAGACTGCGCCCAAACCAAAGTTGGGGGCAATGAGTACACCCACTTTAGAGTATGCATCTAGCCAGTTCTTAATCTTCTCAAGTTTTGTTTCATCAAAACCGGTAGTTCCTACAACAACGTTAATTCCATTTTTGATGGCAAATTCAAGATTTTTCATAACCGCATCTGGATGGGTGAAATCAACTACTACTTCAGCACCATTCTTTACCAGGGCATCAAGCGAATCACCAAGATCAAGCTGCGCAACTAGCTGTAGATCCTCCGCAGCATTTATAGCCTTTACGGTCTCAGAGCCCATGCGGCCTTTTGCGCCAAGTACGCCAACCTTGATACTCATTTTGATTCTCACATCCCCTTAACTCAGAGCCCGTTCAAAAACTGAACGCTTTGCAAATGGTCCCACAACCGCAAGGGTAGGCGCTTGATGCAAAATTCCATCGGCTAACGCCCTAATGTCGGCGGAGGAGACATCTGCTACGGCTTTCAAAATCTGATCAAAGGTCATGATCTCCCCATAAACCAACTCGCTCTTGCCGATGCGACTCATGCGTGAACCGGTATCCTCTTGGCTTAGAACCAGAGTGCCTCGTACCGCACCTTGCGCACGGAGCAACTCCTCATGGGTTAATCCATTACTTGCTACATCATGCAATACATCACGCATGATTGAGACCACCTCTGTTGCTTTGCTTGGGTTACATCCTGCGTAGAAACCAAGAAAACCGCTGCCAGCAAATTGCTGTGCATACGAGTAAACCGAGTAGGCCAAACCTCTCTTCTCTCGAATCTCTTGAAAAAGTCGGGAGGACATTCCACCGCCTAAAGCAGCGGACAGGACACCCATCGCAAACCTGCGCGGATCATTTCTATCTACACCTGGCATACCTAAAAATATGTGAGCCTGTTCAGTCTTGCGATTCATCAACCCGACATTTTGTTTGGCAACCCGTCTAACTGAGGAGTTGGAACGAAGATTGAATTCTTTTTTGCCACCCTCCAGGAAACTATCTTTTGACATCGCTTTAATAACTTGATCAACAACTTTTTGGTGTTTGATGTTTCCAGCCACCGCAACAACAATGTCTTGAGGCAGGTAACGTTTTTTGTAATAGTTGAAAATTGCGTTGCGACTCAATGATTTGATGGAGTCGGTGGTTCCTAAAATAGAACGGCCGAGTGGGGTGTCCCCATAAAAGGTTTCGCTAAAGACCTCATGAACTAGATCTGAAGGATCATCATCACGCATAGAAATCTCTTCGAGAACAACCTTGCGTTCCGCCTCAACATCCTCAGCTCGACCTACTGAAGAGGTAATGAGATCTGAAATAACCTCAATCGCAAGTGGAAGATCTGAATCAATCACCCGGGCATAAAAACAGGTGTACTCCTTGGAGGTAAAAGCGTTCATCTCTCCACCAACTGCTTCAATGGCAGAGGAGATATCTAAGGCACTTCTTGTTTCGGTGCCCTTGAATAGAAGGTGTTCAAGAAAATGTGATGCTCCGGCGGTCTTTAAGGATTCATCTCGGGAGCCAACATTTACCCAAATTCCGTAAGCGGCGGAACGTACGCCAGAGATTTCCTCTGTGACAATACGAAGACCGCTCGGTAGAACGGTCTTACGTACAGTCATAAATTACAAACTACTCTTCAGATGAAGTGGCTTGCGCGTTGTCATCAAGAACTGGAACCAAAGAAAGTTTGCCCTTTGGATCAATCTCTCCGATTTCAACATGAACCTTGTCGCCCACCTTCATAACATCCTCAAGATTTTCGATGCGCTTTCCACCATGCATCTTGCGGATTTGGGAAACGTGTAGCAAGCCATCTTTGCCAGGCAACAGGTTGATGAATGCTCCGAAGGCAGCAAGCTTCACAACGGTTCCGTTGTAGCGCTCTCCCACCTCAGGAAGCTTTGGATCTGCGATGCCCAGAATCTGTGCCTTAGCTGCATCTGCTGCGGTGCCATTTGTTGCACCAATGAAGATTGTTCCATCATCTTCAATTGAGATCTCAGCTCCAGTCTCTTCCTGTATCTGATTGATTACCTTGCCCTTAGGCCCGATAACCGCACCAATCTGATCAACTGGAATCTTGATGGAGATAATGCGTGGTGCAAGTGGATTCATATCATCTGGACGATCAATCGCCTCATTCATGACTCCAAGAATCGCCAGACGCGCTTCCTTTGCTTGCAACAGTGCTGCTGATAAAACGCTGGCTGGAATACCGTCTAGCTTGGTATCAAGTTGAAGCGCTGTTACAAAATCCTTTGTTCCAGCAACTTTGAAGTCCATGTCGCCAAAGGCATCCTCGGCACCAAGGATGTCGGTCAAAGCAACATACTCAGTCTTGCCATCAACATCATCTGAAATCAGACCCATTGCGATACCAGCTACTGGCGCCTTAAGTGGCACACCAGCATTAAGTAGTGAAAGTGTTGATGCGCAAACCGATCCCATTGAGGTAGAACCATTTGATCCCAAAGCCTCTGAGACCTGGCGAATTGCATATGGGAACTCTTCGCGAGCCGGAAGAACTGGAAGAAGCGCACGCTCTGCGAGAGCACCATGTCCAATTTCGCGACGCTTAGGAGAACCTACACGACCTGTTTCACCGGTTGAGTAAGGGGGGAAGTTGTAATTGTGCATGTAGCGCTTGTGATCCTCTGGATTCAAAGTATCAAGCTGTTGCTCCATCTTGAGCATGTTCAAAGTAGTAATGCCAAGGATCTGCGTTTCGCCACGTTCGAACAAAGCTGAACCGTGAACACGTGGAACTACTTCTACCTCTGCGGTTAATGGACGGATATCTCGTAATCCGCGACCATCAATACGCACCTTGTCACGCAACACTCTTTGACGTACAAGTTTCTTGGTCAAAGAACGGAATGCTGCAGGAATCTCTTTCTCGCGTCCTTCAAAGTTAGGAGCAAGTGACTCTGTTGTGGCAGCTGCAATTCGATCAATCTCAGTTTCGCGCTCTTGCTTTCCAGAAATTGTAAGAGCCTTGGCTAAATCAGCTTTAGCTGCCTTTTCTACCGCTTCAAAAGCATCAGCCTGGTAATCAAGAAACACAGGGAACTCAGCGGTCGGCTTTGCAGCAACCTTAGCTAGCTCCATCTGAGCTTCACACAATGTGCGAATAAATGGCTTTGCTGCCTCAAGTCCTTGTCCGACAATCTCCTCAGTTGGTGCTGCTGCACCAGAATCGATTAGACCAATGGTTTTTACTGTTGCCTCTGCTTCAACCATCATGATTGCAACATCATCACCGGCAATACGTCCAGCGACTACCATGTCAAAAACAGCGCGCTCTAAATCGCTGTGATTAGGGAAAGCCACCCATTGTCCATCGATTAGCGCAACACGTACGCCACCAATT
>JAURMX010000058.1 GCA_030830475.1 Candidatus Nanopelagicales bacterium | reverse complement strand
TTATCAACCACTGAAAACAAAGTCTCATTTGCCCGTCAGTTTTACAATGACAATGTACGCAATCTAAACACCGCGGTAAGAACCATCCCCACCAGCTTTTTTGTGGGTTTTGCAAAGGTAGGCGAGCGGGAGTTTTACGAGGTTGAGGATCCAACAATCCGCAATGCCCCGAACGTCAAGTTCTAAGTAAAACAATGTCAGATTTTCGCGCCATGGAATCCGCTAATAAGCGGAAAACCTTTTTACTTCTCTTCTTCATGGGCGTTCTGGTCTGGTCAGTTGCCTATGTTGCCATCACCGCATTTGGCGGTACCGGTGCTGGTGTAATTCCTCTCGCCGTACTAATCACCCTGGTTTCAGTTTGGGGCTCTTACTTTGCCTCTGACAAATTAGTTCTAAAGATGACTCGTGCAAAGTTGATTACAGAAGCTGACAACCCAAATCTTTTCAATGTTGTTCATGAGGTTGTTATCGCATCAGGTTTACCAATGCCAAAAGTGGCCATAGTTAATGATCCCGCCCCCAATGCTTTTGCTACCGGACGCGATCCTGAGCATGCGCTAATCGCATTCACTACCGGACTTCTTGATTCAATGGATCGCGACGAACTACAAGGTGTAACCGCACATGAGATGGCACATGTCGCCAACCGCGACACTTTAGTTTCAGCTGTTGCTGCAACCACCGCAGGTGTGATCGCACTTATCTCTGACATATTGATGAGGATGTTGTGGTTTGGTGGTGCGCGCAACCGTGACCATCATGGAAATCAGATGCCAGTCTTTCTTGCCATCATTCCATTGATTCTCGCCCCGATCGCCGCAACTTTGTTAAAAGCCGCGGTATCAAGAAGACGAGAATCACTGGCTGATGCCACAGCGGTCTCATTTACGCGAAACCCAGCAGGACTTAGATCTGCGCTAGAGGTTCTAGCCCGCGACACAACCGTGGTGCAAGCGAGATCAAACGCGGTAGCGCATCTCTATATCGAATCCCCTTTAGATGCTTCAGCAGCCTCGAAGTTATTTGCTACTCATCCTCCGATTCGTGAGCGCATTGAAGCCCTTAGAAAGATGGAGGCCAACCCGCTTGTATAGCGGAACCGGAATCTGCTTAAACTCCTCAATGTACTCACGGTTAGAGTCGACGAAGTAAGGACCAAGTAACTCCTCCATCGTGTAGAAACCATTACCTCTTTTAACCAGCTCTTCAACAGCAAATTTGGCCCCGTTCCCGAAAGCCTCTCTTGAAATAGATTCATGTTTTAACCGCACAGTTTGGAACGGGAACCCAAAGAGAATTTCATGAACGCCGATGATCCCACCAGCTCTAATGCTTTTAATCTCATCTGGGTCAATCTCGAGCGCCTCTGCAATTCGGACCGCAGTTCCTGAAGTCTCAGGCTTCAATTTGAAGTGCTCCTCAACGATTTCAATATCTGTAAGGGGGGCTATGAACTTCAAGGTTTTGGCAGCCAAAATCATGAAATTGATGCCAAGGGTGATATTTGGCGACCAAAGGATCTTGGTGCGGGCACTCAGGTTCTTGAGAAATTTAATCTGAGTATTTGGATACGCTGAGATGGCGGTAACAATCGCAACACCCTTTTCAGCGGCAGCCTCACCGTAGTAATCAACCCCATCCTCCGATGAGAAGTCCACAATCGCATCAACTGGATGATTGGTCAGCAATTCAGCGGCTGAGAATTCAGAGGCGGGGTAGATCAATCCCGGCTCATTGGATTCAATGCCCAGAAACTCCGGCACCGACCTGTGCTCCAATTTGTGGGTTCTCCTGACAACCCATTCCAGCCTGATGCTGGGATCCTTAAGCAATACCGTGGCAACGGCCTTTCCCGTCTTACCAAAGCCAACTAAGCCCACGCGAAGTGGTTGTTTAGCCCCTGCAATCCATTCCATTGTCATAGTCATGGAAAACAAGGTAGCTGAGACTCCAGCGAGAGGGTCAAACACCCTGAATTTTGAATTACGCTTAGAAACCTGAGAATTTCATCAGAATCAAGCGGTTATTAGGCGAATTGCGTTAATCAGAATAATTGCACTAGCGACTGCAATACCTAGTGGCCGACGAGGTAACACCGAAACTAACTTCGCAGCAATAGGAGCCATCAATACGCCACCTAGTGCCAAGCCTCCAACAACTGACCAATCCATATCTAACCTATTTATATTTACCAAGAAGCCAAAACTGGCACAGACGGCCACAATGAACTCAGCAGCGCTTACCGTGCCGATTATCTTGCGTGGTTCATGCTCAGTAGTAGCCATCAATGTAGGTGTAACTACCGGACCCCACCCACCGCCACCAGATGCATCAACAAATCCACCAGTAGCGCCTAAGAATGATAAATACCGAGGATTGTTGATCTCGGTCATGTTGGGCTTGATGTTGGCTTGGAATACATTGCGGTATAGCAAAACAAACCCAAGAAGCAGCAAGATTGTTGAGATAAATACCTTGCCTCCACTTAAATCTATATTGGAGAGAAAAGTAGCTCCGGCAAAAGCACCGATACCCCCTGGTATCGCTAACCGTTTTAGGATTTCATAATCCACATTTTCACGGTGCCAATGGGAGACCCCTGATGCCAAAGTCGTGCCAATCTCAGCAGCATGAACCGCAGCGGAAGCAACAGCGGCCGATGTTCCCAAAGTCAAAAGCAATGTAGAGCTAGTTAAACCAAACCCCATCCCCAGGGCGCCATCAATTAACTGCGCTATCGATCCTGCTAGCGCAAAAAATAACCAGTTCACAAAACTTCTTTCATCAGCCGTTCAACGTTGGAATCTATCTCGGCGGTGCCATCTAGCACTAATTCTGCATCGACTGGTGGTTCATACTCCTGACCAACGCCGGTGAGATTAGGCAAAGAGCCCTCCTTAGCTTTCTTGTACAAACCTTTTGGGTCACGCTCAGCGCAAACCTCGGCCGGAGTTTTAACCCAAACCTCAACAAACTCACCGCTTTCAAAGACCTCGCGGGCGTGATCACGGTCCTGTTTGAATGGACTTACCAAAGCCACAATTACGACCAATCCAGCATCCACCATCAACTTAGACACCTCAGCCACACGGCGCACATTCTCTGCCCGGTCCTCTTTAGTAAAACCAAGATCCTTGTTTAGTCCCAAACGCAGATTGTCACCATCAAGAATGTAGCTATGAATACCAGCAGCAAACAATCTCTTCTCTAGAGCATTTGCAATGGTTGATTTACCGGAGCCGGATAAACCAGTCAGCCAAATTGCCTTGGCCCGCTGTCCTTTTTGTTGTGCCCGAACCGCTTTATTAATCTCATAATCATGCTTGGTGATATTGGTAGCGCGGCGCAGCGCATGCACCACCATTCCTGCGCCAACGGTATTTAGTGTTACCCGATCTACCAAGACAAAGTTTCCAGAGTTTCTATTTTCACCGTATTTAGTCAATGGAATCGGTGCATCGGTGGCTATTTCCACCAAACCAATCTCATTCATCGCCAAAGTGCGAACTGACTCATGCTCACCATTGTGAATATCTAAACGATGGCGAATTGTTGTGATGGTCGCCGGCACGACAGAGGATCCATTTACTAAGTAATAGGAACGGGAGTGAATTAACTCCTCTTCACCCAACCAAACCATATGCGCGCTAAATCGATCCGCTGGCGCTGTGTAATCACCAGCCTTTTCAATGAAATCGCCGCGCGTGGCATCAACATCTGGTTCCAAAACCATGGTGACGGCTTTACCTGTGTTGGCTTTTTCGATATCTCCATCAAAGGTGGCTAGTCGGGAAACCTTAGCTTTGCGCTGGCTCGGCAAAACGATTACCTCATCACCTAAAGCAAACTCACCTTGGCTGACGGTGCCGGAAAGTCCGCGGAAGTTTTCGGCGCGGGAAATCAACTGCACACCCATCCGAGAATGCCCAGAGGTATTGGGTTTTTCCCGCCAATTTTGAATCTCTTCTAATAGTGAGCCACCTGAATACCAAGTAATGCGATCTCCCTTGTAAACGACATTGTCACCCTCAAGTGCGCTCACCGGTATGTAGGTAATTGCCTCAATTCCCAATCGCTCAACAGTTGGATGCAAATCCTTAATCAACTGCTCATAAACCTTTTGATCAAAATTCATAGCATCTAATTTATTAATGACTACCATAATTTTTTCGACACCCATCAAGGAGCAGATGGTTAGATGCCGCAAAGTTTGCGGACGAATTCCACGCGTGGCATCCACTAATACCAACGCAATGTCTGCACGTGATGCCGCAACCGCCATATTTCTGGTGTACTGCTCATGTCCTGGAGCATCGGCAATTATCAATCGACGGTTATCAAGCAATGACATTGATCGATAAGCCACATCGATTGTGATGCCTTGTTCGCGCTCCGCCTCTAACCCATCAGTTAACAGCGAGAAATCAATTTCACCAGCAGGAATTATCGAGCCAGCTCGACGCACTGATCGAGCAGAGGAGACTGTGTCATGCGGAACCGAATCAGTTTCTACTAAAAGTCGACCGATTAATGTGCTTTTACCATCATCAACACTGCCGCAGGTAAGAAGTCTAATTATGGGACGGGCCTGCATTAGAAGTACCCCTCCTTCTTTTTCTTCTCCATAGAATCCTCTTTATCGCCATCAATCAACCGAGTTGCTCTTTCACTCAGCTTGACCTGCATAACCTCTTCCACAACCTCTTCCAATGTCACCGCATCTGATTCGACACCTGCGGTTAATGGATAACAACCTAAAGTTCTAAATCGGATCTTGCGCATCTCCGGAGTTTCACCATCACGTAGTGGATAGCGATCATCATCAACCATAATCAACTGCTCACCGCGCCAAACCACAGGACGTTCTTTAGCGAAATACAGCGGATTTACCTGAATATTGTGGAGATGGATATAGGCCCAAATATCTAGCTCGGTCCAATCTGAAATTGGAAACACCCGCATGCTTTGATCAGGTCGAATCCTTGGGTTGTAGGTACGCCATAACTCTGGACGCTGTTGACGTGGATCCCATCTATGTCCAGCCTCGCGAACACTAAACAATCTCTCTTTTGCCCGGCTCTTTTCCTCATCACGACGCGAACCGCCAATTGCAGCATCAAAGCCATGCATATCAAGCGCTTGACGCAGAGCCACAGTCTTCATCACCCGTGTGTACTCGGAGGCGTTTGTTGAGAATGGCGTCACTCCATCCCGGACACCATCTTGATTGGTATGCACCAACAACTTAACTCCATACTTAGTGGCCATCTCATCACGAAAACTCAACATCTCTCTGAATTTCCAGGTGGTATCAATATGCAACATTGGAAATGGCACCGGCGCTGGATAAAAAGCTTTACGAATCAAATGCAGTAATACCGAAGAATCTTTACCAATCGAGTAAAGAAATACCGGGTTACGAAAAGCCGCGGCGGTCTCTCGAATAATCTCGATAGATTCATTTTCGAGGGCTTCTAAAATCTCCGGCGTGCTACGCATCAGCGCATCCTATTATTTAAGCCTTATAACTCTTGGATTGGGAAAAACAGGGTGAACTTCGCGCCCTTACCCAGCTCAGATTCCGCCGTGACCCTGCCACCATGCGACTGCATCACCGCATCAACAATAGATAGCCCTAAACCAGTGCCCTCAACACCGTTGCGCACCCGTGATTGATCGGCCCGATAAAAACGCTCAAATATTTTGTCCTGAGATTCTGCTGATAACCCTGGGCCATTGTCGGCAACCGATATATAGGTGCCTTGATCATCCTGCACCATTTTCACAACTACCTTGGTTCCGGCTGGCGTATGAATGCGTGCATTAGCCAATAAATTCGCTATTACCTGATGAATGCGCAGCGAATCTCCCAAAACAAATACATCCTCTTCCGGTAGTTCGATCGAAATATCATGATCAGGCCCCGCTGCTTGAGCCGAAGCCACCGCCTCTTCAATAACGGTACTTACATCTACCGGCTCCATAGTTATCTCTCGGGATTGATCGAGACGGGCTAACAACAATAAATCTTCGACCAAAGATGACATCCGCACCGACTCTTGTTCAATTCGTCTAATTAACTCCGCAGTCTTCTCTTCACCAGCAATCGCACCTTGGCGGTGCAGCTCTGCAAATCCTCGAATCGCAGTCAAAGGGGTGCGCAACTCATGCGAAGCATCAGCAACAAAGCGACGCAACTTTTCCTCACTCTGCACTTTCACAGCAAAAGACTCTTCAATTCTCTGCAACATCTGGTTCAAGGACCAGGTCAAGCGACCAACCTCTGTGTCACCACGCGCCTCTGGCAAACGTGCCGTGAAATCTCCTCGCGCAAAAGCCTCTGCAGTTTTCTCAACCGAAGTCAAAGGCCGTAGTGAAATTCCAATCATCCGGCGCGCGATGAATCCCAACAAGATTAATACCAAGAATCCAACTGCAAGGAATAAGAAGCGCAGCTGATTCATAGATTTTTCAACACCACGAAGTGATACCGCCGTAATCACACTTCCAGCACTGGAAGGCAGAGTTCTCGCGAGCACCCGATAATCCGCGGCAGAACTTTGAGAGTCCAAGGTAAATGGTTGGTTTTTGTAAAGTTTCACATCAGCAGGAGTAAATCCAGTCACTAAACTTTGAATTATCTGCGGACTTTGTGTATCGCCAACCGTGCCTAATATGTTTCCTTCTGCATCTAACAAGGTAATACTGATATCTGAAGGGACCTCTCTTAGCGGTTCGAAAGGTTGAAACAATGGCTGAGATTCTTCAGATCCATCCTCTTCTCCATCAATGCCAGCCCGATCAAGCCTCAAAATTGAGCCTCCAGCAACACTTTCTAACTGGGCATCAACCTGTGCAATTAAGAAGGTTCGGAATGCGGTCTGCGCTGCCAAATCCGAGGCACTAATTGCAAGTGCACCAAGAATTACAACACCAACAACCAACCTATTTCGTAAACTCCATTGACCGGGGGCCGGTTTGTATTTACGAAATGGTTGGTTCATTGATTAATTCTTAGCCGGCAGCCTCAAGCGATATCCGACGCCGCGCACGGTATGAATAAGTGGTGGCTCAGTGATATCAATCTTCTTACGCAGGTACGAGATGTATGTTTCAACAATTCCGGCATCGCCACGGAAGTCATACTGCCAGACATGATCCAAGATCTGCGACTTAGAGACGACGCGATCAGCGTTGATCATCAAGTAGCGCAGCAAAATAAACTCAGTAGGAGAGAGGTCAATCAAGTTGCCCGCGCGACGTACTTCATGTGTCGCCTCATTCAACTCAAGATCGGCAAAACGAATAATCTCCTCATTAGCAGCGCTTTCAACTACACCAGTGCGACGTAGTAATGCACGAAGGCGTGCCACTAACTCCTCTAAGCTAAATGGCTTAGTTACATAATCATCGCCACCAAGAGTTAATCCCTTGATCTTGTCCTCTGTCGTATCTTTCGCGGTCAAGAACAAAACCCCAACATCCTGACCATCAGCACGTAGCTGTCGGCAAACCTCAAAACCATCAAGATCAGGCAGCATTACATCAAGAATTAATGCGTGCGGTTTGAACTCTTCTGCAACTCGCAGCGCCTCCGCACCACTAGCCGCAGTGCGCACCTCAAAACCAACAAACCGCAGGCTGGTTGTGATTAGTTCGCTAATACTTTTTTCATCATCGACGACCAGGACTCGTTGGATCTTAACCTCGTTATCTTTAGTCATCTGAGAATTCATAGTTGGCTCTTTCTGGGTTAGTACTGATGTACTCATGTGAATCACCTCGAAGCCGATACTCCCTAGCCCACTTTAGAACTTCCTGAGAACAGAC
>JAURMX010000057.1 GCA_030830475.1 Candidatus Nanopelagicales bacterium | reverse complement strand
CCAGAGATATCAAAGTACCCAAAGCCCCATTCTTGGGATCTCGAGTTGTTAAGGGTATTTCATTGGGTGATTACAGCTCTATATTGGATGAGCGAGCTCTTTATGTTGGACAGTGGGGATTAAAGGGCAAACAGGATTCTTTCGAGAAAATTGTCGAGAAGCAGGGTCGACCAAGATTACGCTCTCTTTTGAACGAGGCGCTGGCCAATGGTTGGTTAAATGCAGCTGTTACCTATGGCTACTTTCCCTGCTACAGCGAAGGTAACGATTTAGTGATTGTTCACCACGAAGGCCCCCTAAAAGGTCAAGATCGAGTTAGGTTTACCTTCCCGCGCCAACGTAGAGATCGCAGATTATGCATCAGTGATTTCTTCAAAGATAAAGAGTCTGGCGAATTGGATGTTGTTGCCTTTCACGTAGTAACTATGGGACAAGCTATTAGTGAAGCGACCGCCAAACTTTTCGCCGCTAATAACTATCGGGAGTATCTAGAGCTGCACGGCCTCGGCGTGCAGCTAACGGAGGCTTTAGCGGAACACTGGCACGCAAGAATCCGTGCCGAATTAAGGCTGAACTCGCACGATAGCCCGGATTTACAAGGCATTTTGGATCAAGGTTACCGGGGCTCGCGATACAGCTTTGGTTATCCAGCATGCCCAGATCTAGAGCAACAAAAACAGCTTTGCGAGTTATTGGAACCAGAGCGAATCGGTGTGGAACTTTCCGAAGAGTTCCAACTCCATCCAGAGCAATCAACCTCGGCAATCATTGTCCATCATCCTGAAGCAAAGTATTTCAATGCAAATTAATGATTTCCCATTTGCCGCCGTGCTCTGGGATATGGATGGCACGTTAATCGATAGCGAGCCGATCTGGATTCAACAGGAGTATGAGTTGATGGCATCGCTTGGAGTGAGTTGGAGCGATGAGGACGCTATTCATTGCGTGGGAGGACCGATGACCAGGGTCGACGCCTACATGAGATCCAAGCTTGACGAAGCAACGCAAGAACTTTTCCCTCCGATGGCTTTAACTCAACAACTCCTATTACGCATGGCTGATCAAATGTCTGAGGGTGTTGATTTCGCTCCTGGGGCAGAGCATCTCTTGGAGGCGTTCAAAACTTTGGGAGTCAAACAAGGATTAGTTAGCGCTTCCAGTCGCACCTTGGTAGATGCAGCGGTAAAAAGCATAGGAGCTGATTATTTCGAGGTAACTATTTCAGATAATGATGTTGAATCATCGAAGCCAAATCCCGAAGGTTATCTAAAGGCAGCGGCCCAAATAGGGGTAGCTATTGAAAACTGCCTGATTCTTGAAGACTCAATAACTGGCACTACAGCGGCAATCGAGTCAGGCGCCTTTGTAATAGGCATTCCGCATGTTGCTAAACTTCCAACTGGTCCTAAAGTTGTGCATATTGATTCATTGGAGGGTACGAATGTGGCCTCTTTAGTGGGCAGATTCAACTCTCTTATAGGGGATTTAAGATGAAAAGTTTAGGAAGCGGGAAGCTGGCTAGTGGCGATCGGGTTCAGTTAACTGATCACAAAGGAAAGATGTACTCCTTCTATCTACAAGAAGGAGGACAGTGGCATTCCCACAAGGGCTGGATCAACCATAGTGAGATTATCGGTTTAGATGAGGGTAGTACCGTCGAAAGCAGTAGTGGTACGAAGTATCAGGTGATGAGACCGCTACTAAATGATTATGTGCTCTCTATGCCCCGTGGGGCAACAATTATTTACCCGAAAGATTCAGCGATTATTATCGGTTTTGCGGATCTATTCCCGGGCGCACGGGTTTTGGAGGCTGGAGCCGGAAGCGGTGCTTTATCAATCTCGATCTTGCGCGCCATTGGTACTGGGCAATTAGTTTCTTACGAAGAACGTGCAGAGTTTTTTGAAAATGCACGTAGCAATGTCAGAAATTACTTTGGTCACGCGCCCGAAAATTGGCGTCTAGTTAATTCTCGGGTTCAAGATGGTGTCTTCGATGGTGATTTCGATCGGGTAATTTTCGACATGTTGGCACCATGGGATGCATTGGATGTTGCCTACCAAGCTCTTAAACCTGGTGGGGTGCTCTGCTGTTACGTCGCGACAACCACACAACTTTCAAAAGTGGCTGAGGCCATAAAAAGCTCACTTCGTTTTTCAGAACCGGAAAGTTTTGAAACCCTGCTTCGTGGATGGCATCATGAAGGATTAGCGGTGAGGCCGATGCACAGTATGAACGCACATACCGGTTTTCTTCTCTTTACCAGAAAGCTTCCCGAAGGCACTGCGCCGATTCGCCGCAAGCGTCGCCCTTCAAAAGGTTATGCCGAACAGGACCTAAATCAAGAGGCGGAATAGTTTTTATTTATTAGCTAACCGCAAGTAAATCAACTACAAATATCAATGTTTCGTTAGGGCCTATTGGTCCGCCGCCCGCAGCGCCGTAACCAAGATCTGGTGGAATCACCAGAAGCCTACGACCGCCAACCTTCATCCCAGGAATGCCTTGCTGCCAGCCTGAGATAACCTGATTCAAACCAAAGGTTGCGGCTTCGCCCACCCAGGAACTTTCAACGACCTCACCGGTAGACCAAGCCATCAATGTGTAATGAACCGTTAGCGTTGAATTTGCCTCAGCAGTTGCACCATCGCCCATGAAAATATCTTCTGTAACAAGTTGTGTAGGTGGATTTCCCTGCGGAGCGGTAATTTCTGGCGCACTACCTGCAGCACCGGACACTTTTGGCATATTTCCTCCAATATCTGAACTTTGACCCATTGGTGAATCAGAAGGCGAGCCCCCATCGGTTGTACATCCGGTTAAAACCAGCGCGATCGATAAGAAAAAGGCTGTCAAGGTTGCGTTGGAACGATGGATTTTCATCTGGCAACCTTATCAAGCAAATCCCGAAGAAGTAGGCAGGCTGAGAAATCACACCATAAGACCACTAATCTTTGGGTCATGAGTCAAGCCAAAACCGAGCGGTTAGTAAATCTGACTATGGCTCTTTTGGCCTCGCGTCGCTATATGAAGAAAAGTGAAATCTTCCAAAAAGTGGCTGGATACAGTGGTACCCCCGAAACTAAAGAACGAATGTTTGAACGAGACAAGGATGATCTGCGCAATTTGGGGATCGAGATCGAGGTCGCTAGTCAAGATCCGTTATTTGAAGATGAGGCTGGATATCGAATAAAGCCGGAGAGTTATCGTTTTCCTCTTAAGGAGATATCTGAAGCCGAGAAGAGTATTTTGTCTACGGCTCTCGCGCTTTGGGAATCTAGTGGCTTCGAAAAGGTGGCTTCTGAAACATCTCGACGTTTGCTTTCGGGAAACCAGATTGGTGAGTCAACATTTCCTTCCCTAATAGCTCCAATTGAATTAGTTGAAGAAAGTTTGAATGAAATAGCCAAAGCATTGGCATCGAGAAGCTCAATAGAGTTTCATTATCAAAAACAGGATAGTCGAAACTCTGAAAATCGAAGAGTGTGCCCCATGGGTTTGAGTACCTGGCATGGCTCTTGGTACTTAGTGGGTGAGGATCTGGACCGCAATGACATACGCGCCTTCAAACTCTCTCGTATCGTCTCCCAAATCTCCATAAACAAGAAGCGTGAGATGTATGAGATTCCGCGCGATTTTTCGGTTACCGATTACCTTGTGATGCTCAATCGTGAATTGATAGAGGTTGAATGGCTAGTTCGCAAAGGACGGGCTCAGTTATTGCGAAGTAATCTGAAATTAGAGCAGAGTTTTGATGAAGAATGGGATCTAATCCATACGAAGGAGGAGTCGTTAGAGGCAGCTCTTGAAAAGGCGCTATGGCACTACGATTCAGTAATCTTGGTGAAGCCAATTAAACTCCGAGAGCAAGTAATGCGCAGATTTGAAAAGCTGGTTGATCAGCATGAGTGAGAATGCCGCAGAGCGCGCTATCCGATTACTTGATTTGGTTCCATTCATCTTGGACCACCAAGGGATTTCAATTAACCAACTTGCAAAAGAGTTCAATGTTTCTAAAGAGGAGATTATCAAGGATCTGAACCTTCTCTTTGTCTGTGGCCTGCCTGGATATACACCCTTAGAGTTAATCGACATTTCCTTTGAAGATGAACTCGTCTACCTAAGAGATCCACAGAACCTTTCAGAGCCACGCACTTTAACCATCTCAGAGATTATTGTCACCAGAATTGCACTTAGCGCTCTTCATGAACTTGTTTCAGATCCGGAGAAGAGGGCAGAGATACAGGCTTTGCTAAGGAAATTCTCCGCGCTATTCGAAAGCGCTCTGCCTGAGAATGCCATCCATGTTGAAATTGATAAGGAGCAGCGAACCCAGAAGATAGTTCAACATGCCATTGAATCTGGCAGAAACCTAAGTATCGAGTATCTAAATCTTACCAAAGATGAGGTGTCCAGTAGAGAGATAACCCCTATTGAGTTTGTAAAGAGTCATCAAGGCCTGACTTTAAATGCCTACTGTCACAGAGTCGGCGCAGTACGAAGTTTCAAAGTTACTCAAATAATCAGCGCTGTCGAAAGTAATCGCAGCCAGATGCTATTTAACTCGACGGAACAGGAAGAGAGTGGGGTAGAGGTACAACTTAGAACCAGCGACTCCGATTCGTCATTAATCAATCGACTTGTGAAGGATGTTAAATCGCTGGGGGATAACGTTTACGTTATAAAGATTTACCAAGAGGAGTGGCTAATACGTACCGTTTTTTCTCAGGCAGGTTTAGAGATAGCCAGCCCTTTCATGATTCGAGAGTTATTGCGCAAAGAGGCGAAAAGCGCTCTTAAGCGGTATCAGGAGTTCTCTGCCTAGAGCAGGCCCCTTCAATTTGGTCCGTCGATATACATCCCCTGCCGTGATAACGTTGCCGCCTAACCGAGTGAAATTGAGAGGTAACTATAAATGTTCGGTCTACGTGAACCATCACACTGGCTCCTTTTAATATTAGTTGTCGTAATTCTCTTCGGCGCAAAGCGGTTACCGGATTCTGCGCGTTCACTTGGTCGTTCGCTACGCATCTTCAAGAGCGAGGTAAAAGAGCTCAATAAAGAAGACAAGAAAGACGAAGACGGAGACAAGAGCTCGAATTAACTCCTGGTTATCCCGGGATGAGTATGCGTTAGTGGGGTTTCATGGCTCGCAAAAATCGCGGCACAATGCCTCTTTTGGAGCATCTTCGTGAATTAAGAAAACGAGTTATCCGTTCTGCCTTATTTATTGTTATCTTCAGCGCAGTTGGCTGGGTAAATTACAACGAGATAATCGCAACATTGGCCAGTCCGGTATGTGATTTACGGTTGGCGCAGGAAACAGGCTCCCAAAACTGCGGAGCATTGTTCATTAGCGGTGTTCTCGGTCCATTGAACCTACAGTTAAAGGTTTCATTTCTTACCGGAGTAATTCTTTCCGCGCCTTTCTGGCTCTATCAGCTATGGGCGTTCATAGCTCCGGCTCTGCACCGTAAAGAAAAGCGCAACTCAATCTTCTTTATAGCGGTTGCGACCCCATTTTTCGCAATCGGAGCCACGTTGGCTTACTACGTTCTTCCTCTTGCAATAGAGGTGCTATTTGGATTTACTCCGGAGTCCTTGAACAACTTGATTCGCTTTGATGATTATCTGGATTTTGTGCTGCGCTTGATCTTGATTTTCGGAATTGCATTTGAACTCCCGGTATTCCTCGTTTCCCTCAACCTGATTGGCGTCTTGTCAGGTCGTTCAATCTTGAAACCTTGGCGCTTTGCGATTTTCGCTATTACCTTTTTTGTAGCTGCCTTTTCACCGACCGCCGATCCGCTTTCAATGGCGGCCCTAGCGTTACCGTTAATTGCCTTTTATTTTGGCGCCGGCGGTGTTGGTCTATTGGTTGATAAGAAACGAGACCGTAAAAGCCGGTCAATTGCAGATGATGAGGCGGCTCCAATTGATGCGGCCACTCCAATAGATAACGTCGAACCTTAAGAGATGTGGGGCTTATTCTCGAACCCCTCGTCTGGTAGTGGAAGGGGAGTAGTTTTAAGGAATCAGGTTATTGAGATTCTCAATGAAAAGGAATTTGCGTATCACGACTATTCTGGAAACAACACAATCACCGCCCAGCAAAATCTACAATCCATAAACGATCAAGATTTAGAGGGTTTGATCGTTATTGGTGGCGATGGAACTATCAATATGGCTGTCCAATCCTTAGCCAAATCAAATCTGCCACTAGCGGTGATTCCTGCCGGTACCGGGAATGACTTTGCCCGAACCTTAGGGTTAAATATTGAAGATCCAATTTCCAACCTAGAGATTTTTTTTAGTACACCGGCAAGCAGGATTGATCTTGGTATAGCAGGAGATAGATATTTTGTTCAAATCTTGAGTACCGGTTTTGACTCTTTGGTCAATGAGAGGGCAAATGCCCTACCTCTGGTTAAAGGACGCATGAAGTACAACGTCTCAATTTTGTTAGAGCTGTTGAAATTCCAGCCTAAAAACTATCGTTTTCGAGTTGATGGAGTCAGTTTCGAGTCTAAAGCAATGTTGATCGCAGTGGCCAATGGAACAAGTTATGGTGGCGGAATGTTGATCTCTCCGAAATCTGACCCGCAAGATGGCATTCTCGATGTGATGATTGTTGGTCCAGTATCTAAATTGGAGTTTGTTAAGGTTTTCCCTAAGGTTTATCGGGGACGGCATATAGATCATCCAGCGGTTAAGTTTTTGAGTGGGAAATCCATCGAAATTGACTCAGAGGCCATTGCCTATGCAGATGGTGAGCGGATAGGTCCGCTTCCGGTAAAGGTTGAAATTCTCGAGGCTGCCTTAAAGGTTTGGCGCAGATGAATCAATTGAGTCCAGCAGAGAAATATCAGGCTGCAAAAATGCGCAACAAGTACCATTTAACAAATCAATTCATGCAACGTTACGAGTTTGCATTCGATGATTTTCAATTAGCTGGCTGTCATAGCCTGGAAGATGGAAAGAGTGTTCTTGTCGCAGCACCAACCGGGGCTGGAAAAACCATTGTGGGGGAGTTTGCCACTTATCTTTCGGAACAGTTTGGGAACAGGTGTTTCTATACCACTCCAATTAAAGCGCTCTCTAATCAAAAGTTTCAGGAGCTGGTTTCCGTTTACGGCGAATCTGAAGTTGGTCTTTTGACGGGAGATTCTTCTATTAACAGCGGCGCAAGAATCGTGGTCATGACAACAGAGGTATTGCGCAACATGATTTACGCGGATGTTAACTCCGTAGATGATTTGGGATATGTGGTTATGGATGAGGTTCATTACCTGGCTGACAAATTTCGTGGGGCGGTATGGGAGGAGATATTGATTCACCTGCCGGAGCGAATCCAAGTGGTCTCACTATCGGCAACTGTTTCGAATGCGGAGGAGTTTGGTGAGTGGTTGAAAACTGTAAGAGGTGAGACGGATGTGGTTTTGAGTGAGATTCGTCCAGTACCGCTCTATCAATATATTTTGATAGGTAATCGGATTCTTGATCTCTTTGTTGACGATGGCAAAGTCAATCCTGAGCTGGCCCGATTGGAGCGTAACTCCATAAAGCGAATTCCGGGCGGATCATGGAAAGAGAGCAAGTACTCAACAATCAAATCACTAACCAGACCTGAGGTGGTAGAAAAGCTGGAGCACAGGGGTTTTCTACCGGCCATATATTTCATTTTCTCTCGAACTGGATGTGATGCAGCTGTTCACTCGTGCATTCGAGAGGGTTTGTCACTTACAAATACGCAAGAGAAGGAAGAAATCCGTCAAATTATAAATCTTCGTACTCATGAGCTTCCGGTAGAGGATTTCGGCGTTTTAGGTTTTTATGAGTGGACAGCAGCGCTGGAACGCGGCATCGCTTCCCATCATGCTGGATTATTACCAATGTTCAAGGAAACCGTTGAGGAGTTGTTCCAAAAAGGATTACTCAAGATTGTCTTTGCCACCGAGACTTTAGCTCTGGGAATTAACATGCCAGCCCGTTCAGTAGTTCTTGAAAAACTCATAAAGTGGAATGGCGAAACCCATGCCATCATCTCGCCGGGGGAGTACACGCAGTTAACAGGTAGAGCAGGGCGGCGTGGCATAGATATAGAGGGCAACGCCTTGGTGATGTGGAGTGAGCAGATAGATAGCGGAATGGCTGCTGGTCTGGCCAGCACCAGAACCTACCCTTTGAGATCCTCTTTCAACCCAACCTACAACATGAGTGCCAACTTGATATCTAGATTTGGTCATGACAAGGCTCGAGATTCTCTAGGTGCGAGCTTTGCGCAGTTTCAAGCGGATAAAGCGGTAGTTGGTTTAGCGAGACAAATCGCCAAAAATCAGAGTTCTGTTGATGAAATCGAGTCTAAGGTTGTTTGTCATTTAGGCAATTTTGCCGAATACATGAAATTCAGGGTTGAGATCAAGAACTTAGAAAATGAATATTCACAACGCAGACGGTATGGAAATCGAAAAGTTAATCATCAGCGTTTAGATGAATCGATATCCGAAATCAGGAAAGAAATGAAGGCGCACCCCTGTCATGCATGTCCAGAGAGAGAGGCTCATGCCCGAGTCTTGGAAAAGGGCCTAAGGCTCAGGAGAGAGTCGGAGGGTTTGAAAACCAGGATGGAAAGTAGAACAAATGTGATCCCGAAAACCTTTGATCGAGTTTGCGAGGTTTTAACTGAATTGGATTACATATCTGAGGGTCGACTTACTCCTAAGGGCATAACGCTGACCAAGGTATATGCAGAAAGCGACCTTTTTTTGGCGGAGCTATTGCATTCAGATGTACTAAAGCAATTGCCAGCTCCAGAGTTAGTTGGCCTACTTTCCTCACTCATATATGAAGGCCGGGGGGAGAGAAGTAGAACGCCTCGATTGCCTAGAACCTTGGAAAATGTATTGCCGGAGGTAATCTCCCTTTGGTCGAAGATTGCCTCACTTGAAGAAGGTTGCGGGGTGCAGTCGACGCGTGAACCTAACTTCGATCTATCCTGGAGCGCATATCGTTGGGCAAATGGAAACTCCTTGCAATCCATACTCAGAGAGACAGATATAGTCGTTGGTGACTTTGTTCGAGCGATGCGACAGATCATTGATCTACTTGGACAGTTAAGAAATGCAAAACCAGAGATGCAAAGTGTTATACAAGAGGCGTTAAAGCGTATTGATCGGGGAGTAATAGCGTATTCGGCGGTGGTGGCATGACACTATTGTTGGTTGATAGTGCCTCACTTTGGTATCGAGCTTATTACGGCATGCCAGACACTCTTGTCTCTCCGACAGGGGAACCAATTAATGCGGTTAAAGGTTTTATTGATATGACCGCACGACTTATAAACGCTTATAAACCAAATCGGATGGCTTTATGTCTAGATGGAGACTGGAGACCATCTTGGCGAGTGGAGCTATTTCCAGATTACAAGATGAATCGCGTTGATGTGGAGGATGGCGACGAGGTGGAGCCAGATTTACTAACCCCTCAAATCCCTCTGATTCTTGACTTCTTTGAAGCAGCGGGGATTCCCTTAATTGGAATTGATGATTATGAAGCCGATGACGTTATTGCCACTATGGCAAAGCGCGAGCCCGGGCCAACTCGAATAGTTACGGGAGATCGCGATCTTTTTCAATTGGTAGATGATAAAAGAGATGTGTATGTAGCTTATTTAGCTAAAGGTATTAGCAATCATGATCTGGTAAATCTAGATTGGATTGCTCAGAAATACAACATCCCAGGGGATCGCTATGGCTTGTTCGCCATGATACGCGGAGATGCGTCTGATGGTTTACCTGGCATACGCGGAATCGGCGAAAAGGGTGCAGCTGAGATTGCTCGAAGCTTTGTGAACATGGACCAGGTTATTTCCGCTGCTGAAAATGGAGATCCAAAATTGCCTGAATCATTACGCAAGAAAATACTGGCCAATATTGAGTACGCCCAGATTGCTGAACGTCTTGTGAGATGCGCTGATGACATCCGATTGCCAGATTTTGATTTGAAGATTCCTAATACTCCGGAGAAGGCAAAGTATCTCGATGAGATGAAAAAGGATTACGGTTTAGGCACCAGTGTGGATCGATTATTTGATGCTTTGAAATGGCGTTAATCATGAAGCCAAGTATTCGATTAACCCTATCGATACTTTCTGGCCTACTTTTATGGTCGGGTTTTGCACCGATTGAAAATGCTCTTTTGCCGATTCTGGGCGGTTCTCTTCTTTTCTATTTGCTGGCGGACCAAAACCTTTCTTATCGTTTTACGACCTCTATTGTCACTGGTTTAGCCTTTCTTCTTCCGCTGCTGCATTGGAGCTCTACCTATGTTGGAGCGGTTCCTTGGTTGATACTTTCTATAGGGGAGGGACTCCTATTTGCCCTCATTGCTCTGGTGCCCTTTAGAAGGAACTTCGTTGGAGGATTACTCTTTTCTGCAATTTTCGTAATCGTCGAATTGATTCGTATGAAACTGCCATTTGGCGGGTTTGGGTGGGGTCGAATTGGCTTTACCCAAGTAGATACTTTGAATCACCTGTATCCACTGGTAGGAGTTACAGGCGTAACTTTTTCAGTCATGCTTATCTGTTCATTGATAACTTTGAGGAAAGTTAGATACATCATTGGCATTTTTTTGCTATTTATCATCGGGCCGTTTGTACAAACCAGTTATGCAAACTCGGGCGGTTTTAGTATCGCCGCCGTACAGGGCGGTGTTACTAAATTAGGTTTAGATTTCAACAGTCGGGCCTTGGAGGTTTTACAAAGTCATATAAATGCCACGGATAATTCAGAGGATATAGATTTAATTTTATGGCCTGAGAATTCAGTGGATATAGATCCTGCCAGTAATGAGATCGCCAGAGACAAGCTCAGCAAGTTCATTGCGAATATCGACACTTATCTATTGACCGGAACCGTTGAGAAATCACCATTTGGTCCGAGAAACGCCGGCGTTCTATATTCTCCTGACGGCGTTATTGCCGAACGTTATGTAAAGCAAGATCTAGCCCCATTTGGTGAGTACATACCATTACGGTCTTTGGCCGAGAAAATCTCCATTTATGCCCGAAATGTGAATGATTTCGTACCTGGAGATAGTTGGCAGCCCATGAGTCTAAAAGGTAAGACCTTTCAAAGCTTCATCTGTTTTGAAGTACTTGATGATGACCATGTCAGAGCTGGTGCTAAGGATATGGATTTCTTGATCGCCCAAACCAACAATGCAACATTTGGTAAAAGTTCTCAAGCAGCACAGCAACTTCAAATCACTCGAGCTAGAGCTGCTGAATTGAGAAAAGAATTTGCGGTAGTGAGTACGACAGGATTCACAGTTCATTTAGATCGAAACGGTGATGAGATTGCATCCCTAGATCAATTTGAACCGGCAACATTGCGCATGGAGATGAGCTCTAATCCGGAGAACACATTAGCCAGCAGGCTAGGAACTGGGTTTTGGGCGGTTTTCGCTGGGTTGATCCTGTTGTCTGGCTATACGATTAATCGCCGATAATCTACATTATGTTAAGAAAGCTTAATTGATAGCCAGCGCCTCAATAGGCTCACAGGCGCAAACTAGGTTCCTATCCCCGTATGCGCCATCTATGCGACCTGCGGTTGGCCAGTACTTACCTCGTCTGGCAAGACCAATCTGAGTTCCCGCTGGAAACGCGGCTTGTTCTCGTGAATAACTTTTATTCCATTGATCAGATACTAGAGATTCTGCGGTATGTGGCGCGTTACGTAAAGGCGAATCCTCGACCTTTATTTGGCCCGCCTCTATAGCTTTTATCTCTTCAGAAATCTTCAACATGGCAGAAATGAAACGATCAATCTCTCCCACATCCTCACTTTCGGTGGGCTCAATCATTAGAGTTCCCGCAACTGGAAAACTCATAGTTGGGGCATGGAAACCAAAATCCATCAATCTCTTGGCGATGTCATCGACGGAAACACCGGTTTTCTTAGTAATCTCTCGAATATCAATAATGCATTCATGCGCGATGAAACCATTCTTGCCGGTATACAAAGTTGGGAAATCAGCATGAAGTTTTTTGGCTATGTAATTGGCAGAGAGAATTGCAACTTGAGTAGCTTTGGTTAAACCTGCTGCGCCCATCATTCGAATGTAGGCCCATGAGATCGGCAAAATTAATGCCGAACCAAAAGGTGCAGCACTGATTGGCCCAGGTCCAGTTATGGGTCCAGCAGTTGGATCCAGAGGATGATTTGGTAGGTATGGAGCTAAATGTTTTCTAGCAATTACTGGACCAACTCCCGGCCCCCCGCCGCCATGTGGAATGCAGAAAGTTTTATGCAGATTTAGGTGTGAAACATCTGCTCCAAATTTTCCAGGTTGAGCTAGACCAACTAAGGCGTTCAAATTTGCGCCATCAACATAAACCTGACCACCTGCATCATGAATCATTCCGCAGATATCTGTTATGGCTGATTCAAAAACACCATGGGTTGATGGATAGGTAACCATCAGAGCCGCCAACCGATCCCGATACTCAGTTATCTTCTCCGCCAAATCTGACAGCGAGACATTTCCTTCGTCATCGCAGGCAACCACAACAACGCGCATCCCTGCCATCACCGCACTGGCCGCATTAGTGCCATGTGCACTTGACGGAATAAGACAGATATCCCGCTCACCCTCTCCCCTGGCATCAAGGTAGTTACGGATCGCCAGCAAGCCAGCGAACTCTCCTTGCGATCCAGCGTTGGGCTGGAGAGATACCGCGTCGTAACCGGTTACATCAACCAACCACTTAGAGAGCTGATTAATCAAACTTCTGGTGCCTTGGGTCTGCGCCGCCGGAGCAAATGGATGCAGATCTGCAAACTCAGGCCAGGTAATCGCCTGCATCTCTGTTGTGGCATTTAATTTCATAGTGCATGAACCCAGAGGAATCATGGTTCTATCTAAAGCTAAATCTCGATCTGAAAGGGTACGGATATATCGCAACATCGAGGTTTCAGAGTGATAGGAGTTGAAAATAGGATGTTGCAGATATGCGGTGGCACGGGTAGCTGGAATTGAACCGACGTATTCATTTAAGGAGGGCAATCCCCAAGCTTTAAACAGCCGCTCGAGAGTTGCATCTGATGTCTTTTCATCAAAGGCAACGCTGACACCGCCATCGATCTTCCTCACGTTGATACCAAATTTGAGAGCGCCATCGACTAAGGCGTTGGAGTTTGTTGCATTAAAAGTAACGGTATCGAAGAAATTAACTGAGTTAAGTTCATAACCTGCAGCATTGACAACCGCTGCAAAACGTCTTGCATGTTTGTGAACTCGCACCGCTATCTCTTTCAAACCCTCTGGTCCATGCCAAGCTCCATAAAACGCCGCGATTACTGCCAGCAAAACTTGAGCTGTGCAGATGTTGCTAGTGGCTTTGTCGCGACGAATGTGTTGTTCGCGAGTCTGTAATGCTAGTCGCAGAGCGGGATTGCCGTGGGAATCAATACTTTGTCCTACTAAGCGACCAGGTAATCCTCTTTCCAATCCTGTCCTAACCGCCATAAATCCTGCATGAGGCCCGCCAAATCCCATTGGTACACCGAATCTTTGGGCAGAGCCAACCGCGATATCAGCCTTCCACTCCCCTGGCGATTTAATTAGAGTAAGCGCCAACAAATCAGTTGCCATAACAATCAAACCATCT
>JAURMX010000056.1 GCA_030830475.1 Candidatus Nanopelagicales bacterium | reverse complement strand
TTCTCGAAAATGCAGAGCTCACTGTTAAGTCAATCAAGTACTACTCACTCGATGGAATCGGTGAATTAATTTTGCATTAATGTTTTATAACTTCGCCTAGGCCATTAATCGTTGAGAATCTAATCCAATCAAAACTCATTGATGAGTTTTGAAGTGCTGGGTCGATTGGGCCGCCTAAATTACCGCCCATGGCTAAGTTCATAACCAAATAGAACTCGTGGTCGAAAACCCAATCTTTATCAACTTTCGGTTGACTTCCGAAGAGAACGCCATCTACGTACCAATCTATTTGATCTGGCAACCAGTCAATTGCATAAGTGTGATATTCGTCAGCAAAACCCTTTGGCATTGTGACAGTTGTGCCACGTCCACCAAAGCCACCGGACAAGAGGCCGTGCAAATACCCATAATTTGTGTTCGGCTCTTTTCCAATTAACTCAGTGATATCTATTTCCCCGCACCACGGCCAACGCCGTTCATCAATATCGGCACCGAGCATCCAGAATGCTCCCCAAGTTCCAACACCGACTGGTCCTTTAATACGAGCTTCAATTCTTCCGTATTTAAAACCTAACTTATCTTTCGTTATGTACTTTGAACTTACCCATTCGCATGGCCCTTTGTAATAACAGGTGTATGCAGCTGCACCATCTTTAGTAGCAGTTATTTTCAAAGCACCTTCTTGAGTGATGGTTGCCAAATCAGGGATGTAGTACTGACGTTCTCTATTTCCCCAGCCACCACCAGCTGCCGCTTTGCTTCCATCTCCATTTTCCGAGGTCCATATTGCAGAACTAGGTGAGGATCCGGCTGGTAGGTTAAATTCTTCTTGCCACACTTGAACATAATTTCTCTTTATGACCGGAATTTCGATCACTTCGGAATCGGCAATTGCTTCTTTAAATCCCTTTGCTGTGTAACGGGCATTTACGTAAATCTTAAAGCCTTGATCTGCGGTTGCAGGAGCATAGGTAGCAGATTTAGCATTTTGAATATCGATAGGGCCCTTGTACCACTGGTAAAAAACCCTTGCAGATGCTGGAGAAACAGCGCCAGCTTTTACAGTTACCTTACTGCGGCTGTCATCAGTAAATTCAATGGTCGGTTTTAAGTTAACGATCACTTGACCAATAGAGCCAACCACCGAGGTAAGTGTGGTGCTCCCTGCCACAACCCTTAATTGAATGCTTTGATTGCGCTGTTTTACACTGGCTTTAAAGGTACTTTTTGTGGCCCCGCTAATAACCTTGCCGCCAACTAGCCACTGAAACTTCGGATTAGTTAGCGCTGAGATCGATTTTCGATTTACCGAAAGGCTCAACCCTGAGGAATCAGTGTATTCAATCTGTGGCGCGATTGGTGGTGCCGCTTTTGCTGAAAGGGTTGGGGTTAACCCAACAATCAACAGCAAAATCAGAGATGCCAAAACCCCTTTAACTGAATTTTTTGGCATCTCTGATTCCCGTTACTTAACGGTGACTTTGGATGTATATGTCTTGCCATCAATGACGACAGAGACTGTCTTAGCGCCAGCTGAAACCTTTACTGGAACAACCTGCAAAGCAGAGTTAAGCTTTGCGGTTACTTTCTTCGCACCAGTTACAGATAGAGTCGCAGACTTTCCAACTGCACCAGCGATTGCTACTGAAAGCACAAACTCCTTACCAGACTTCACATAAGAGGTAGTAATTCCACGGTAGTAATGAAACTCAACACCTTCGGCTATCGCTGGAGTAGTCCCTTCAATTTCAGGAGTCAAGGTCGCATAGGCGCTGCTATTGCTTGGAGCGGCTGATGAAGGTGATGAGGGAGCAGCGTTTGGTTTGGTGTCTGAGTTCTTAACAGTAAATGCGGCATAGCCAAATGCATCGGTGGTTGCCTGCAAAGTTGATTTTCCACCATTAACCTTGAGTGTCACCGCTTTACTAGGCACGGCGCGCCCATCATCACCAGTTACCTTATAAACGACAACAAGATCTCCGCCCAATGGTGCATAGGCTTGCTTAAGATTTTTCGCTGCATTATTTACAGAGTTGGTTGCATCCAATTTTGGTGTTACCAAAGTGATTGTTGGCTTTGTGGCTGCAACTACAATCGGGGCCTTTGGCTTGAAATAGTGGAACTCAGTGATCACAGAGTGATCTGCTGGCTCGCTATTAACCTCTGGTAGCACCTGAGAATGCAATCTATCCAATTTGTCTTCACTAAAGATCGGCTTAGATGTGTATGAATCTGGTTCAGGTTCAGCTGAACTATCTAAATCTAAGTTTTTCATCGCGAATGTAACGTTTCCAAATGCATCGGTTCTGTGAATCACATTTGCCTGATCAAATGGGGGGCGATCTATGCCCTTTGTACGTACGCCGTCAACTTCAACAATCGAGCCAGCCTCGCTATAACCCTTATTTATTCTCAGATTTACTGGTGTGAAAGCCAAAGGCTTGCCACTCTTATCTTTAACGTTATAAGTCAAATTAATTGTTGAACCAACTGGTGCAAATGAAACTTGAAAGACTAGCCCGGTACCAAACCAACCCTTGGCTACCCATCCATCTGCCATCTGCTGATTAGGAACAGCATCCCATGTATTTTTGGCATCTAGGAAAGGTGCCTGAAGAGTAATCACTGCATCTCTAGGTCCTCCTGTTGCTGCTTGCGCGGTGTAAACGGCAATTGGTGATACTGCAAGCAGAAGTGCAAGAACGGCACCAGTTGATTTGCGGGACATAGACATGGTCATGCCTTTCACTCGTGAAGTTGGATTTGAGGTGAACATTAGCCTTTGACAGCTCCATCCATGACGCCGCTAACTAGTCGACGACCGACGAAGATGAAGAGAATCAATAGTGGTGCGGTTGCTAAAAACGCTCCACCCATTTGTAGCGAATAATCCAAGCCATACAAAGGCTTGAGTTGAGTCAGTGCAACCTGAAGAGTGAAACGCTCAGGAGATTGCAAAACAATAGTTGGCCACAAGTAATCGTTCCAAGCCGCTAAGAAGGCAAAGAGGCCTAAAACAAAAGAGCTCTGGCGAATACTTGGAAGAACAATGCTCCAAAAAACACGTGGGACAGAGGCACCATCAATACTTGCCGCTTCAAGTATCTCATTTGGCACTTGGGCATCAATAATTTGGCGCATCCAAAACACACCAAAAGCGGTTACTAGTGCAGGAACGATCAAGGCGTACAAGGTATTCACCAAGTTCAATTTGTTGGCCATGATGAAGAGTGGAACGATTCCTAGTTGGCTTGGCAGCATCATGGTTGCGACGATAAAAAGAATTGAAAATTGACGACCTTTAAAATGAAGTTTTGCAAAGGCAAAACCAGCGATAGCAGAGAAAATAACCTGCGCCACAGCAATAGCGATACCAACGACGAAGGTGTTGGTTAAAGCCTTCGTAAAATACACACCCTCAGCGCTAAGAACTTTACCTGCTACTTCAAGAAAGCGAGGTCCAGGGACTAAAGATGGTGGAGTCTTTGAAATCTCCGCATCCGTGTTAGATGAAACGATGAACATCCAATAAAAAGGAAAAATCGACAGAAAAGTAATCAACCCCAACATTAAGTAGTGCAGCTTTGAGGTCTTTTGCCATTTAGGGATATTTCGCTTCATCGGCTTCCCTCTCCCGCAATACGTCGCGTAATCACGAAATTGATCGCTGAAATAATCAAGACAATAAATGTGATGGCAATTCCAATAGCTGCTGCATACCCATACTTGTTATTCAAAAATGCCTGGTTGTACAAGAACAAAGTCAAGGTCAAGAATTGCTTAGTTGAGCCACCTTCAGCGTTTAGCTGCTGAGGCTCGGCAAATACCTGTAGTCCACCAATTGTTCCTACAATTAACACAAAGGTAATTGTGTTTTTCAGTGATGGCAATGTTACATACTTAAATTGCTGCCATTTGGAAGCTCCATCAACTGAGGCCGATTCATATAGCTCATCCGGAATTGCAAGCATCGATGCCAAAAATATAAGAGTGTTGTAACCAACCCAACGCCAGGTGATCATTGTTGCAATTTGAATATGGCTAGGGATCACACCTTCAATAAAATCAATGTTGTCCACACCTGGGATAAGGCTCAAGATTCCATTTATGAGACCGTAATCTCGGCCAAAGAGTTGCTGGAACACAATGGTAATTGCGATGATCGAAGTGATGTTTGGAACCAAAAGAATTGTTCGCCAGAAAGACTTTCCCTTTAATCGCTTATTGCGAAGTATCGCTGCAAGACTAATTGCAATGATCAATTGTGGGAATGTAGAAAGCGCCCAGATGCTAAAAGTATTTCGAATAGCGATCCAGAAATCTGAATCTTGAAGTAAGAATGTAAAGTTATTGATTCCGTTGAACTCGGACTCGCCAAGTGGATCCCACTTGAAGAACGCAATGTAAATTGAGTAAATAACTGGTGCGACACCAAAAACTATAAAGATCAAGAAAAAGGGAGCGATCGCCGGGTAGCCCCAACGTCCATCAAGAGAAGCAACACCAGGAAGTTGCTTCTTCTCCTTCTTTTTCCAAGGGGTAAGGGGCGCTTTCGTGCGCCCCTTACCCTCTTTAAATAATGTCATCGATAAAACTCTTAATTCTTGAAGAGTTTATCGATATCAGAGATCACTAGGGCATATGACTTTTCTGGAGTCATTTTCTTTGAAGCAACGCGGCCTAAACCTGCACCAAATGTTGAATCAATCTTGCGCTGCAACTCACCCTCAAAGATTGGCTTTAGCTTCAAGACACCCTTTGTATAAATCTGGCCAACTGGTGCGTTGCTAAAGAACTCATCCTTGTAATCAAGCAAAGCTGCATCATCGTAAAGTACTGATGTTGATGGGAAGAGACCGTAAGTCTTGAACACCTTTAGTTGCTGCTCTGGAGCTAGGTACCACGTTAAGAAGTCAAACGCTGCTTGCTTGTTCTTTGAGTAACTTGGAATAGCTAGCTGCGTTCCACCTTGGTTTCCGCCACCTACTGGTAGATCAGCGATATCCCACTTGCCCTTTGTGTCGGGTGCCTGCTTCTTTATGTAATCAAGCATCCATGCTGGCGCAAGAATTGTTGCCATTGCACCCTTGTTCATACCAATGTTCCAGTCAGATGTGAACTGCCCAAGGCGAGCGCCAATTCCAGAGTTCAAGGCTTTCACCGTTGTATCCCAAGCTTTTTTAATCTGAGGATTCGTCTTATAAACAAGTTTTCCTCGATCTGTCCCATCTGGCTGGTAGTACTTAACGGTTCCTTGATTCATGACAGCTGCATAAATTGAACCTGCATCATCGATGAAACCTTTTCCTGATTTCTTCTCTGCAGGAGTCAACTTTGAAACATACCTCTGACCAGTTTCAATAAACTTGTCCCATGTAGGCCACAACTTTGAAACTGAAGCACGATCTGTGGGTAGACCAGCTTTCTTAAATAAGTCTGTCCGGTAAGCAACCTGCAAACCACCTACATCTGTCGGTATACCAATGACGCTGTCATTAAAGGCCACTCCTTGTTCCCAGCGCCAAGGTAGGTAGTTCTTCTTAATTTCATTTGCAGATAATCCTGCAGCAACGCCAGCCGAGACATTGGTGTCCGATGTCTTTAATTGACGAAGATCTTGGAAGCAATTTGGACGATTACCTGTGCGCCAGTAACCAGAGTATGGTGTTTCAAAGGCAATAATGTCTGCCGGACCGCCAGTTTGACAGGAGAGAATTGTCTTTTGGTGTAACGGGTCAACATCGTTCTTAATAGGAACAATCTTTACTTCAGGGTGCAACTTTTGATATTCGCGTTGCAACCCTGGCTGAATAACCTCACCAAAGGTCCAGATAGTCAGAGTTACTGGATCCGCTGCCTTTGCCGGTGCGGCGATAACACCAACACTCACAGCTACGGCGATCAGTGCTCCTAGAAAACTGTTACGTGTCAACGACTTAATCATGTGTGAACCTTTCCTAAAGAAATCTGACCTTTGGTAAATCTTGCGAATAAACTCTCAGGAAATCTCTACCAAATCTGGGTTTCCATGAAAGCGGTTTCAAGGTACGCTATTTAAGCCTCTATCGCCACACGGCGCAAGGGGAGTTTTATTAATATTGTGTAACAGAGAGGCGAGTCGATGAGATCCAAGTGGTTATCACCAACAAGCGTATTAGTCGCGCTCTCAGTCGGAGTCTCTCTCTTAGTTAATCCTGTAGCTGATGCGGCCCCAAAAAAGCTCAAACTTCTGTGGTCAGATGAGTTCAATGGTAAAAAAGGGGTGCGTCCATCCTCAAAGGTGTGGAGTGCTGAGATTGGTGGAGGTGGCTGGGGAAATTCTGAACGCCAGTACTACACCGACAAGGCAGCCAATGCATCGATGGATGGGGCGGGGCGTCTAGTTATCACGGCCAACAGAATCTCAAATGAATACACCGAACAGGTAGGAACCGTCCCTGGAACTGAGGATATTCTGAACCGTTGTTCAGAGTGTCAATTCACAAGCGCTCGATTAAAGACCGCACGCAAGTTGAGCTTTATGTATGGACGTGTTGAGGCACGCATGAAACTTCCACAAGGTGTTGGAACATGGCCAGCATTCTGGATGCTTGGCGGAGATTTACTTGATGGTGTCCCATGGCCTGAATGCGGTGAGATCGACATCATGGAGTTTCGCGGCGATATTCCAGATCGTTCCACCTCTGCAATCCATGGCCCTACAACACCACAAGGTTCTGGCTTAGGTGCCGCCTTTATGAATTATGCGCCGTTGTCAGATGATTACCACTCCTATGCAATTGAGTGGAAAAAGAATTCATTGACCTTCATTGTCGATGGCAGAGTCACCG
>JAURMX010000055.1 GCA_030830475.1 Candidatus Nanopelagicales bacterium | reverse complement strand
CCGTTATGCCTTGGTAGGAAAAGGGATCACCTTTGATACCGGTGGACTTGCTTTGAAACCAGCTCAAGGGATGGAGGCAATGAAATCCGATATGAGCGGAGCTGCCGCTGTATCTGCTGCAATACTTGCGATAGCGGAATTAAATCTTCCTGTAGCGATCGATGCCTGGGCGCCCCTTGCGGAAAATATGGTGAGCGACACCGCAACCAGACCTAGCGACATCATCACTATCTATGGTGGAAAAACGGTTGAGGTGTTGAACCCTGATGCAGAGGGACGTTTGGTTCTAGCTGATGCGATGATGAAAGCTGCAGAGGTTGGTGCAAAAGCTGGTGGGCTAGATGGCCTGATTGATGTTGCAACATTGACTGGTGCGCAGGTTGTCGCGTTAGGAACCAGAACTAGTGCGGTAATGACCAACAACTCAGAGTTTTCCGATCGCTTTTTACAAATAGCAGATGCAACAGGTGAACAGTTCTGGCCTATGCCACTTCCCGAAGAGTTACGTGCCTCCCTCGACTCCCCTGTTGCAGATATCGCCAACATTGGCGATCGCATGGGCGGCATGTTGGTCGCCGGACTCTTCCTGAAAGAGTTTGTCGCCCCCGAGCTGCCATGGCTGCATCTAGATATTGCCGGCCCGGCCTACAACGATGGAAAGCCTCACGGCTACACCCCCGTTGGTGGCACAGGTGTCGCACTTCGCACTCTCGTGGCCCTTGCGGAGTCCGCGGCAGGCCGTTGATGCTGGCAGGATAGGACAGTAGTTAAAGGTCAGCTTTTAGGTCAGAAGTAATAAGCAATAGACAGAGTGTGAGGTTCTTGTGGCTAATTTCGACTTAGTAATCCTGGGCGGCGGCAGTGGTGGTTACGCCTGCGCCCTTCGTGCGGCTCAACTTGGTTTACAGGTTGTTCTCATTGAAAAGGACAAGCTAGGCGGAACCTGTTTACATCGTGGCTGCATTCCTACCAAGGCGCTACTTCATGCCGGAGAGGTTGCAGATAGCGCTCGCCACTCCTCTGAGTTTGGTGTTAAAGCCGAGTTCCATTCCATGGATATGGTGGCAGTTAACGCATATAAAGATGGTGTCATCTCCAAACTGCATAAAGGCCTGCAAGGTCTAGTTAAATCTCGAAACATCACTTATGTCGAGGGCTCTGGAAAACTGGTTTCCCGCGACACTGTTGAGGTCAACGGCCAGCGTTACACCGGTAAAAATGTAGTTCTAGCTACTGGCTCATACGCCAAATCACTCCCAGGTTTAGAGGTTGATGGCAAAACCATCGTGACCAGTGATCACGCGATGCACATGACCCATGTTCCTAAATCTGTGATCGTTTTAGGTGGCGGAGTAATTGGCTGCGAGTTTGCTTCTGTTTGGAAATCATTTGGAGCTGAGGTAACAATTATTGAGGCGCTACCTCATTTAGTAGCACTAGAAGATGAATCCTCTAGCAAACAATTAGAGCGCGCATTCCGCAAGCGTGGTATTAATTTTGAATTGGGAACCAGGTTCAAGAGTGCAACAAAAAATGCAAATGGAGTAACTGTCACTCTCGAAGATGGCAAGAGCTTTGATGTCGAACTTCTACTTGTAGCGGTTGGACGAGGTCCAGTTTCAGAAGGATTGGGTTATGAAGAACAAGGCATCAAAATGGATCGTGGCTACATCTTGGTTGATGAGAAGTGCCGCACCAATATCCCCGGAATTTGGGCAGTTGGCGATCTGATTCCAACGCTGCAATTAGCTCATGTTGGTTTCGGTGAAGGAATTTTGGTAGCTGAAGAGATCGCCGGCCTCAATCCGCGACCTATCAACTATGACGGTGTCCCACGTGTTACCTACTCCGAACCAGAGGTGGCCTCAGTTGGTTTGACTACCGCAGCTGCAAAAGCAAAAGGCCATGAGGTTGTTGAACTTAATTATGATCTAGCGGGAAATGGCAAGGCGCAAATTTTAAAGACCGCAGGTTCGATCAAATTGGTTGCGGAGAAAAATGGTCCAGTACTTGGAATTCATATGGTTGGCTCTCGCGTGGGCGAACTTCTTGCAGAGGCGCAGTTAATATTCAACTGGCAGGCAGAGGCCAGTGATGTTGCACCATTGATTCATGCACATCCAACCCTTTCCGAGGCTATGGGTGAGGCTCACTTGGCGTTGGCCGGAAAGCCGCTGCATGCACATGGATAGAGTTAGCGGCTTAAGAAAAGCAATTCGGTTCTGCGGTTCCTGGCAAAGAATGGAGTTAACAAAATGAGTTTCTCGGTGAAGATGCCAGCTCTTGGCGAGAGCGTAACTGAAGGCACTGTAACTCGTTGGCTCAAGTCAGAGGGCGATCAGGTTGCTCTTGATGAACCACTGCTAGAGGTTTCTACTGACAAAGTTGATACTGAGATTCCATCACCTGCCGCAGGAATATTGCAAAAGATTGTTGTGCCGGTAGATAGCGTTGCACCGGTCGGTGCAGAGTTAGCAATCATCGCCGATGGCGCATCTCAAACCTCAGCTCCTGCCGCTCCTGTTGCAACCCCAGCGCCAACTCCAACTGTTTCTACTCCAGCACCAGCTCCTACTCCAGCTGCAGCACCTTCTCCTGCGCCAACATCAGCACCAGCAGCCAGTGGCGCAGCTACACCAGTAGTTATGCCAGCCCTCGGAGAATCTGTAACTGAAGGAACGGTCACACGTTGGTTAAAAAATGTAGGTGACAATGTTTTAGTTGATGAACCATTACTCGAAGTTTCAACTGACAAAGTTGATACTGAGATTCCATCACCTGCTTCTGGCGTTCTACTATCTATTGACGTTTCTGTTGATTCAACGGTTGCAGTTGGTACTCGCTTAGCAAGTATCGGCACATCCGGTGCAGCTCCTGCAACACCGGCTCCTGCAGCACCAGCTGCTCCAGCCGCACCTGTTGCTGCGGCACCAAAACCTGTGCCTGCTCCGCCAACTACTCCTCCACCATTGATTCCACAAGTAACTCCGCAGGCAGCTACTCCAGTTTCAAAGCCAGCTGTTGCAGCCGGTGTGCTTGATGATGCTTACGTAACACCAATCGTGCGAAAACTCGCTGCCGAGAATGGTGTCAATCTGGCAAATGTAAAAGGAACAGGTGTCGGCGGAAGAATCAGAAAAGAAGATGTCTTGGCAGCGGTATCAAAACCTGCTGTAGCTGCTAAAGCACCTTCTGCGGCCGCCGCACCTTCAATCGCAAAGGCCCCAGCTCCAGTCGCGGTTTCACCATTGCGTGGCACAACCGTATCAATGTCAAGATTGCGCAAAGTTATTGCCGCCCGCATGTTGGAATCTCTGCAGGTTAGCGCGCAGTTAACAACGGTAATTGAAGTCGATATTACAAAGATTGCTAGATTGCGCGAGAAGGCAAAATCTAGTTTTGAGTCACGTGAAGGCGTGAAATTGACCTACCTTCCATTTTTTGCAGTGGCGGTTTGTGAAGCCTTAAAGCAACACCCTGTTGTTAATGCATCGGTAGAAGGTGATCAAATTACCTACCATGGCGCAGAGCACTTAGGAATTGCCGTAGATACTGATCGCGGATTACTGGTTCCTGTTATACGTGATGCCGGTGATCTAAATATGGGTGGCATCGCTCGTAAGATTGTTGATGTAGCCTCTCGAACCAGAGACAACAAAATCTCCCCTGATGATCTAGGTGGCGGTACCTTCACAATTACAAATACCGGATCTCGTGGCGCATTATTTGATACCCCGATTATCAATCAACCACAGGTTGCCATTTTGGGCGTTGGCTCAGTTGTGAAGCGACCGATGGTTGTAAAAGGTGAGGATGGTGGAGAAACCATCGCTATCCGCTCAATGGTTTATTTGGCGCTCTCATATGATCACCGCATCGTTGATGGCGCTGATGCTGCTCGCTTCTTGAGCACACTTAAGGAGCGTCTAGAAGAGGGTCGTTTCGAATCTGATTTAGGACTCTGATGACAGCCCCACAACGTATTGCCGTCACTGGTGCATCAGGATTAATCGGCACCGCACTTATTGGACATCTCAAATCTGAAGGCCACACCGTTCAGAGATTGGTGCGCCGTCCGGTTGTATCCTCCGATGAGATTCAATGGGATCCAGCCGCTGGCACCGTGGATTTAACTGCTCTAGAAGGTGTAGATGCGGTGATTCATTTAGCGGGAGCCAATGTTGGTGACAAGCGTTGGAGTAAAAAATACAAAGCCGAAATTTTGAACTCCAGATTACTGGGTACTACAACAATTGCTAACGCGGTAAATGCGGTCAAGCCGCAGGTGTTTATCTCATCCAGTGCTATCGGTTGGTATGGCGAAACAGGCAATCGTGCCGTCACTGAAGAAGATAGACCTGGTGATGATTTTCTGGCAGCGGTATGTAAAGAGTGGGAAGCTGCTGCTGATTTAGCCACTAACACCCGAACAGTGAAGATTCGCACGGGCTTGGTATTAGATCCAACTGGTGGAGCGTTGGGCAAAATGTTGCCGCTATTTCGTTTTGGGTTGGGCGGAAAGTTAGGAAATGGTAAGCAATGGTGGTCATGGATTACTTTGCATGATCAAATCCGCGCAATCTGTCATCTTCTAGAGAAGCCAGTAGAAGGTGCGGTTAATTTGACTGCGCCAAACCCTGCTACCAACCAGGAGTTCACATCAGCTCTGGCACGTGCTTTACATCGTCCCGCGGTATTTCCGGTTCCAGGGTTTGCGTTGAAGATTGCTCTGGGTGGATTCTCCTCAGAGATTCTCGGCTCAAAAAAGGTTATGCCACAAAAATTAATGGATTCAGGCTTTACCTTCGATTATCCGCACATTGCACCAGCTTTAGCCAAACTGGTTTAACTCTTAGCGCTAAGCGCCTCCGCCGCCAACCTTCCACTAAGTAGCGCACCCTGTTGGGATGGGACGGCTAAGTAATCCCCTGCAGCAAATACTCGTTCGCTAACTTTTACCGGCGACAAAAGTGGTTTTCCGGGTAGATGCTTGGGCAAGGAATTCTTTATTTGGTAATGCTTAATGTATTCAAACTTAGATTCTGGCAACTCCCAGAGGCGTGCTAGTTCAGATCTAATTTCCTTCTCAGTTTGGTCTTTCAATGTGGTGGTTGAGACTAGAGTTTGGCCAGAGGGTGCGTAATCCGCTACTACATTAGAGATAGCGATGGAGTTAACCACCTCTTGGCCCACATCAAGCCGCAAATGTTTAGTTGAAATTACACCCTGCGGAACTGCGTGATACCAAGTAGTGGAAGAGTTCATCTCAACCATTGGCTTTCCAAGCAACTCTTTGGCAATTACCTCATCAATCGCAACAACTACAAAATCAGCTTTTCTAACCCCATCATCTGTTGCAACTCCAGAATCGAGTAACTTCAAAACTCGGGTGTTAAACTCAATATCAAGACCTTGAGTCAAAGCGGCTGGTAAAGCTTGGGCTCCGGCTCTTGGTAAACCTGGATTTCCCTTAACAAACCAGTAGAGCAACTCCTTTGCCATTCGAGTCGAAACCAAATCTGGATCACATAGAAAGACCCCCATCAAGAAATTGCGGATTACCTTTTGATAGAAACCCCCTGCTGCTTCGAGGGCGGTACCCAAATCTACTTCAGGCGCTTCTCTACTCAGAAACTGAATGAATCGTAACTTCTCCATAAATCTGCCGGAACTTTTCGAGAGGTCACCTGGCAAATAGAAAAGAGATTTAAATGGATCTCCCATAAGAATCAATCGATTATCGATTTGCATTTCAATGCCTTTGGGCAGAGGTATTAGATCAAGTTTTTCAACTAGGTGGTTAGAGATTAACTCTGGGTAGGCTGGATTAATAACCTGAAAGCCATGATCCAACGTGAAACCATCAACAAAATCAGTTGCCATCCTGCCGCCGGCTCGCGAGCTGGCCTCAAGAATCTTTACTTGGAAGCCTTTTTCTTTGAGGATTTTCGCACAGTTTAAGCCCGCCAAGCCGGCACCGATTACCAGTACCTCTCTACTCATTAATCTCTCACACTCATTACTCTGGCCTGATCAATAATCTCTGCAACGCGCAATGCAAACTCACTTGTAACCGGCATAGCGGTACCTAACTCTAAAGCCTCTTTCACTCCCCGATAAAACTGGGGATAGTTTCCAGGTATACCTGGGAAGTTATAAGAGCTATCTCCCTTCAAAATTCTCGCCTCAGTGGTTATCTCATCAGCGGTCATCCACTCGCCAGGTTTTGGAATCAAACCTTTACGCAAAAATGATTCCTGATGATCCAAATCTTTAACAACTAAGGTTCCTTGATCTCCATTTAATCTAATTCGCGGACCGGGTGCTCCAATGATCGAGCTGGTCGATAAATAAGAATCTACTCCAGAGTGATGTTTTAACACCAGCACCACATCATCATCGGCGGCTCCCCGAACCGATCTGACGGCCGAGTACACCAACTCAGCATCCCCAAACCAATCCAAAGCGGTTGAGATTAGGTGTGACTGCAAATCTAGAAGCAAACCGCCGCCATCTTGAGAGGTATTTTGCTCCCGCCAAGAGCTGGGATTAACCTCTGGTCTAAATCTTTCATACTTTGAATCCAGGCGAAATGGTTTACCTATTGCTCCTGAAGCAACGGCTTGCTTCAAAGTAAGCGAATCTGAGTCCCATAACCGGTTAAAGAAAACTGTCACTGGAACTGATGCTCTATCAGCGGCATCAAAAATCTCGCTGGTTTGCTGGAAATTTAGCCCCATTGGCTTATCAACAACAGTGGGAATTCCTCTACCAATAGAACGCAGAGCGTGTTCGGCGTGGACCTCGTTTGTTGAAGCAATTACAACCAAATCAAGATCTTCATCCAGCAACTCTTCTATTGAATTAACCAGAATTGCGTTTGGGAAATCAGCGTGCGCATCAGTTTTGCGTTGGATGGAGCGTGCGCAAATTGTGGATACCTCAAACCCCGCCGAAGCCAAGGTCGGAGCATGAAAGAAGCGTCCGGCTAATCCATAGCCAACTAGGCCAACCTTTATTCCCACTAACTTCCCTTAGTTTTCCTGATGTTGCAGCTTTGAAGGCCACCAGATTTTGGGACCAATGACTCGAACTAGAGCCGGCACCAAAAGTGACCGCACGACCAAAGTATCGAGCAGAACTCCGAATGCCACTGCGAAACCAAGTTCGGCCAGGAAAACCAATGGTAAAACGCCAAGTACACCGAAGGTTGCCGCCAAAACAATTCCAGCAGAGGTAATAACGCCGCCAGTAACAGTTAGGCCTTTGATCACTCCAGCTCGAGTTCCAATCTTCATGGACTCCTCTCGTACTCGAGTCATTAAGAAAATGTTGTAATCAATACCCAGTGCAACCAAGAACACGAATGCGAACAATGGGAATGATGCATCGGTGCCGGCAAAGCCAAATACATTTTCAAACACCAGGGCGCAAACCCCCAGCGTTGCAGCAAAGGACAAAATCACCGTAACCAATAACAGGCCGGCGGCAAGAATTGAACGAAGTAGTAATCCAAGGATTATTGCAATCAAAATCAAAACAATCGGAATAATAACGCGATTATCACGCTTTGATGATTGATCGATGTCATAACCAATTGCTGTTTGTCCGCCCACCAAAACATTTGGATTGACCGACTTAGCCGCCTCACGAATTAGCGGGATTAAAGCCTTTGCCTCTGTTGAATCGGCAGCCACATTCAAAGTGGCATTTAGAAGAATTTTTCCATCAACAACCTTAAGCTCCGCATTAGCTTGCTTAGTTACCGGATCCAAATTGGTCACTGGAACAACATTTGCGACATTTTCAACCTTCAGTATTACCGCCGAGACAGCTGAGATATCGCCTTGATCAACAACAATTTCTACTGGAGTGCCCTCGCCGCTTGGAAAATGCTCTCCTAATTTTTCAAGACCGATTACAGAATCAGTTCTTGAGGTGAAAGCCTCTGTCTGTGCCAAACCATCTGATTTCAAAGTAGGCGCAAATCCAGCAAAAACAAGTAGCAACACCGCGGTAGATATCCAAACGCGATTTGGCTTGCGTTCAACCAGAGAACCTACTTTGGACCAAATGCCACTTAATTTCTCATCCTCTTGTCCAAACTTTGCAATCTTGGGCCAGAAAATCCATCGTCCAAACACCACCAACAAAGCAGGTAAAAGAGTTAAAGCCGCCAACATTGAAGCAGCAATGCCTATAGAGCCAACCGGACCAAGACCGCGATTACTTGAAAGATCACTAAGCAGAAGAACCATGAGTCCAGCAATAACTGTCGAGCCAGAGGCCAAGATTGGCTCAACAACGCCACGCCAAGCAATCTTCATTGCTTCGTAGCGAGATTGATGATGATGCAACTCTTCTCGATATCGCGAAATTAACAAGAGTGCATAATCAGTGGTGGCACCAAGAACCAAAACATCCATGATGCCTTGTGTTTGGCCATTCAAATCAACGACATTAGCTTTGGCAAGGTAGTAGACAATCATTGTTGCAAAACCAAGCGCAGAACCTGCAGTGAATAATGGAATGATCCATAAGAACGGCGAGCGGTAAACAACTATCAGAATAATGGCAACCACTACCAAAGTGGTTTGAAGTAATCGAGTATCAATAGAACCGAAGGCATCGAATAAATCTGCAAAGATCCCACCAGGGCCGGTGACATGTGTTTGCAATCCTGCTGCCCCGAAGTTCTTTTCTAAATCCTCTCGAATAAACTCGATGATAAGAGGAAGAACTGGTTTCTCATCTATGTTCTCACCTGCGATTGCAGAATCCAGCGAAACATTAATTAATATCGCTTTTCCATCCGAAGCGGGAATTGCGGCAATCGGAGTGGGAGCGAAGTATTCACTTAAAGGCTTACCCGTTTCAGGCAGGAGTTTGTCACCTAGAGTGGTGGCGTACTGGTTTACGGCAGCAAATGTTTGGGCGTTAGCTGAAGGGCTCAGATCTCCAACAAGCAACAGCAGAGTGGGCAATACATCAGCGGATTGTTGAGAGAATCGCACGATGCTCTTATTGGCAATAGTTGATTCCGCGCTATCGGGAAGAAATGCAGAGTTGTCATTTTCCTGAACAGTGGAAATCTTGGAAAAGGCAGCCCCAGAGAACCCTCCAATTGCAAGCCAGGTGATGATCGCCACCACAGCTAACCAAAGCAGCTTGCGACCCTTTACAGATTTTTTGCTACCAGACTCAACACTCACCTGATTAGACACACTTTCTCCTCTAGCTTCAATTTCCAACTTTAATTTTTAAATGAATTAACCCGGCACCAACTCAGAACTGCTCAAGCCAGTCCAAGGACCCTGGCTAGCAGTATTTGAGTGATTTGGACTACGGTCGCCATCCCAAATTAGTGACGGGAGCGAACTCCAGGATAGGAGTTTACCGCCCGATGAAGTTAGGCTCTGCCTATGAGCTCAGTTATGGCGCCCCAATCTGACTCAACCTTTGCTGCCCCACCGAAATTCTCTGGGTTAGCGCTGAAGAAACTTGGTTTGGTGGAATATGAGGTCGCCCTCTCGCTGCAACGGGAGTTTCATAATGCGGTTGCAGATCAGGAAAAGCCCAGCACTTTGCTACTTCTCGAACACCCACCTGTATTCACAGCTGGAAGAAGGACCTTGGAAAGTGAGATGCCCACAGATGGCTCCAAGGTGATTGAGGTTGATCGCGGCGGAAAAATCACTTTTCACGGCCCCGGACAGATTGTCGGCTACCCCATCGTAAAACTAAGAAACCCAAATGATGTTGTCGGCTTCGTTAGAGAGTTGGAAACTGCGTTAATCGGTGTTTGCAATGAGTTCGGCTTGAATGCGCAGAGATACTGTGAAAGATCTGGCGTCTGGCTGCGCGATGAAAATGGTGATCGCAAGATTGCCGCTATTGGAATTCGAGTAGCCCGGGGCGTGACCATGCATGGGTTTGCATTAAATGTTAACCCTGAACTCTCCTACTTTGACCGGATAGTTCCCTGCGGAATTTCAGATGCGCAAGTTACCTCGATGGCTCGCGAGTTGAATCAAAAGATTGAAATTTTAGAGGTTTCTCCCGTGCTAGAGCGTTACATGTTTGAAGCGTTAATGAAGGTTGGTCAATTGTGATTGCACCTGAGGGCCGAAAACTACTTCGTATCGAAGCCCGTAACGCGGCGGTTCCAATCGAGAGAAAACCAGATTGGATTAAGACTCGCGCAAAAATGGGTCCTGAGTACACCGCACTTCGATCTCTAGTTTCAAATGAAGGTTTGCACACGGTTTGTCAGGAGGCCGCCTGTCCCAACATTTTCGAATGCTGGGAGGATAAAGAGGCTACTTTCCTAATTGGTGGCGAGGCATGTACCCGTCGCTGCGATTTCTGCAACATCGATACTGGAAAACCACAACCATTAGATCGTGATGAGCCTCGTCGGGTCGCCGAATCTGTAAAGACCATGGGATTGAAGTACGCCACAGTTACTGGAGTAGCTCGTGATGATCTGGAAGATGAAGGCGCTTGGCTTTATGCAGAGACAATTAATCAAATTCACAATCTAGTTCCAGGCTGCGGCGTCGAAATGTTGGCTCCAGATTTCTCTGCAAAGAGCGAGCTGCTCAATCAGGTATTTGAAAGCCGGCCAGAGGTATTTGCCCATAATCTCGAAACCGTCCCCCGCATTTTTAAGCGAATTAGGCCGGCTTTTAATTATGAACGCTCTTTAAATGTAATTACTCAAGCCCGTGATTTTGGCCTGATTACCAAATCCAATCTCATTTTAGGTATGGGAGAAACCCGTGAAGAGATCTCTCAAGCTTTAGTTGATTTAAGAGATGCGGGCTGTGATTTGATAACCATTACCCAATACCTAAGACCTTCTGCGCTGCACCATCCAGTTGAAAGATGGGTAAAACCTCAAGAGTTTGTTGAGTTAGCTATGGAGGCTGAGGCGCTTGGTTTTGCCGGTGTGATGAGTGGACCTTTGGTGCGTTCTAGTTACCGCGCCGGCAGACTCTATAAGCAGGCGATGGCAGCGCGTTCTGGTGCTAACAATGGCTGATTTGGTCTACCCACCAATCATCCGTTTAGTAAAAACTTTTTGGCGTTATTTAGATATTCAATTCACCTTCTACGGACAATCACATATTCCGGTAAAAGGTCCAGCAATTCTGGCGATGAATCATGTCGGATACTTGGATTTTGCTTTTGCTGGCACCGCAGTTCTGCCAACCGGTCGTTTGGTTAGATTTATGGCTAAGCGGGAAATTTTTGATAATCCAATTGCGGGCCCACTAATGCGTGGCATGAAACATATTTCAGTAGATAGAAACAATGGCGGTCCTTCATTTATCGCCGCTTTAAAAGCATTACGTTCCGGAGAAATTGTTGGCGTTTTCCCAGAGGCCACAATCTCTCAAAGTTTCGATTTAAAGGATATGAAAAATGGTGTTGTTAGATTGGCGCAGGAGTCGGGTGCGCCCATCCTGCCAACCGCTATTTGGGGATCTCAGCGGGTATGGACAAAAAAGTTGCCCCGAGATTTCTCACGCAACAGATACCCAGTATTTGTTTCAGTAGGTACCCCAATTTATGTTGCACCTTCAGATTCAATCGATGATGCGATGAACAAATTGCAGACAACTCTGCAGGAATTATTGAATCAGGTGCAAAGGGATTATCCTGACTCCCCTATCGGCCAACGCTGGGCTCCCGCCAGCTTGGGCGGTACCGCACCAACCAAGCAGGAGTTAATGGCGGCTAAAGAATCTCGAAAGGAACTTTAAGAGATGTTCGGAAGAAAAAAGAAGGATCCAAACGCTCCAAAGAAAGTTCGTTTTAAAACCATAAGAGATGCCTACGCTCTAGCGAAAAAGCAGTACTCCTTTGTACTGCTGCGGTGTTTCGCGGTATTCGCTCCGCTCTGGGTAATTGGAATCGGCTTAGGCGCGCAGTTCGGACGTCCCGGATACGCGGCATTCCTCACCTTCCCGCTAGCTCTACTCGGAGCATTTTTCTATTTCACAAGAATGGCAAGCAGCGCTGCGTATGCATCAATTGAAGGAGAACCTGGGGCAGCTGCCAGCGTTTTGATGTCAATAAGAAAAGGCTGGACTGTTACCCCTGCAGTTAGTGTTAACAAAGCACAGGACATGGTGCACCGTGCGGTTGGAAAAGCTGGCGTCGTTCTTGTTGCTGAGGGTGGTTTTGGAGTACGCGCCTTGCTAAATGATGAAAAGAAAAAGATGGAGCGTTTTGCTCCAGGTGTCCCTGTCCATGAGTTAATAATTGGATCTGGCGAATCTGAGGTTTCCGTTCGCAAACTTCAAAAACGAATGAAGAAGTTTCCTAAAAAGCTCTCTACAGTTCAGGTGCGTGAGCTGCGTGCGCGACTAAAAGCTGTTGGTGGCATGAATATTGCCCTACCTAAGGGTCCGATGCCAAAAAACATGAGGATGCCCAAGCCGCGTTAGATTTTTACAACTACGGTTTTTGCAATCCGATCATGCAACCCTCTGCCATCCTGATCGGTTACAACAGCAGGAATAACTAAGGAAATCAATATAGTGCGGAGAAATACCGTTGTTGGTTTCACAAAGAGGTAATCGGGCCAGGTTAAGACTTTGATTTTCATGATCCGCTGACCGGCAGAGGCTCCACCTAAAGAAGTTAGTAGGGCGACCTCCAAGACGAAAACTCCCAGCCGCGTGAGTGATGGTCCCAATGAACTGGATTGCAACGGGATGATGAGGGCCGCCGAAAAGGTCGCAATGGCCCAGTCGATTGAGATGGCGGCAAATCTACGCCCCAAACCAGCTCTTTCCATGCGGGAAACCTACTACTCCCCGCGAAAAATGAAACATTCCTGTAACAGTTCGGTTATGGGTTTTTCACCACATCCCCTTAGGTTTGGGCCATTGATTTGCGGCTCAGTGGCGAGCTTTAAGTAACTATAAACAGGAGAAATATGTTTAAGAATGCTACAGAAGTTCTTAACTTCATAAAGAAAGAAGATGTGAAGTTAGTTGATGTGCGCTTCATTGACCTACCTGGCATTCAGCATCACTTTAATGTGCCAGCTTCACAGTTCACCGAAGAGGTGTTCACTGAAGGTTTGATGTTCGATGGTTCATCCATCCGTGGTTTCCAATCCATTCATGAATCAGATATGAAACTACTTCCCGCCCCTGAAACCGCATTTATCGATCCTTTCCGTAAAGAGAAGACTTTGGTGCTTCACTTCTCGGTTGTAAATCCGGATGACAACTCACCATATAGTCGAGATCCACGACAAATTGTTGCCAAAGCGGTTGAGTACATGCGTTCAACTGGAATTGCCGATACCGCTTACTTTGCACCTGAGGCTGAGTTCTATGTTTTCGATCGCGTTAAGTTCGAGACAAAAATGAACTCAGGCTTCTACGAGGTTGATTCTTATGAAGGCGCCTGGAATACCGGAATAGACAATGATGCAGATGGAACACCGAACCGTGGATACCGCACCCGTATCAAAGGTGGGTACTTCCCTGTTTCTCCAACTGATCAATTTGCAGATCTCCGCGACCAGATGGTTATGAATTTAGCCAAGGTGGGACTAGATGTAGAACGCGCGCACCACGAAGTTGGCACCGCAGGTCAGATGGAGATCAACTCCCGCTTCACCGACATCTTGCATGCTGGTGATGATTTGATGAAGTTCAAATACATCATCAAAAACACTGCTTGGGCTGCCGATAAGACCGTGACATTCATGCCAAAACCATTATTTGGCGACAACGGTTCTGGAATGCATGTACACCAATCACTTTGGAAGGATGGAAAGCCGCTCTTCTGGGGCGATGGTTATGCAAATCTTTCCGATACTGCACGCTGGTATATCGGTGGCTTGTTGAAGCATGCACCATCACTGCTTGCATTCACTAACCCAACCGTAAACTCCTATAAGAGACTTGTTCCTGGCTATGAGGCTCCAGTTAACCTGGTTTACTCAGCACGTAACCGCTCCGCCTGTATTCGAATTCCAATTACTGGAAGTAGTCCGAAGGCGAAGCGCATCGAGTTCCGTTGCCCAGATCCATCATCAAATCCATACCTAGCCTTCGCTGCGATTCTCATGGCGGGACTAGATGGAATCATCAACAAGATTGAGCCACATGCACCAGTTGACAAAGACATATATGAACTCGAAGGTGATGAGGCAAAATCAATTCCGCAGGTACCTGGAAGTTTAGATGCGGTAATCGACAATTTAGAGCGCGACCATGAGTTCCTAACCCGCGGTGGCGTATTTAGCAAAGATCTAATTGAAACTTGGATTGAATGGAAGCGTAAATCAGAAATTGATTACGTACGTCTACGTCCACACCCAGCTGAGTTCGAGCTCTACTTCGATATCTAAAACAAAGAGAAAAAGGCCCACTTCGGTGGGCCTTTTTTATTTCTCAATTACTTCCGCTCGACGTTCTTAATTCTTTGCAACAAAGTTGGGTGGGTATAGTTGAAAGCTACATATAAAGGATGTGGCGAAAGATTTGCCAAACTATCAGTCGAAATCTTCTCCAAAGCTGAACGCATAGGTGCAACGTCATAAGTCTCTGCAGCAAATGTATCTGACTGAAACTCATTGTGCCTCGACCAACTGTTATTGATTAACCCCAACAAAATGCTGAGCGGAGTGAACAATATAAAGAAAGCTAGGACCGATATATGAAAACTCTGCTGCTCTGCCCCTAAAGCCGTGGAAAGTTCAGGATAATTCAATAGCCAGCCTAGAAGCGCGAAAGTTCCAAAACTTTGAACCAAAGAGAAAATAAACATTGAGAAGGTATGCTTCTTTTTGTAATGTCCAATTTCATGGGCAAGAACAGCAACAATCTCCTTGGTCGATAATTTCTCTATTAAAGTATCAAATAAAACAATAGTTTTGCTCCGCCCCAAACCGCTGAAGAATGCATTTGCCTTTGTAGATCTCTTGGAGCCGTCCATCACAAATAGGCGATTTATGGCATAGCCTTGCGAGGCACAGTATTTCTGAATCTCGGTCTTCAATTCGCCTTCTGGGAGCGGTTGCAACTTGTTGAATAGAGGCAGAATCAATTTGGTGCCAAACATGAACATGAAAAGTGAGAAGGCTGTAACTACCAGCCAGGCAGATATCCAGAACCCACTTTGTAGCTCTTGATAAAGCCAAAGCAAAGCGGTTAGAAGCACTCCGCCAACAACAAGGGCGACCAAAGAACCTTTTACTGCGTCGGCGAAAAAGGTTTTCAAAGTGGTTTTATTAAATCCGTATTTCGCTTCAATTTGGAAAGTTCCGTATAGCGCAAAAGGTAGATTCAAAAGCCAAGATATTAATCCGAGAGCTGCGATAAAGATAAGTGAAATTTGAATCTCATTTGTAATTTGCTCTCTAACTAGATTATCTAACTTGGCAAACCAGCCATATGCAAGTGCGAAAACCATAATCACAGTTGAGAAAGTTGCTGAGATAAAGCCGAACCTGGTTTTCTCTGATGAATAGGCTATGGACTTTTCTCGCTCTTTTTCATCATACAGGTGAGCAATCTTCCTATCCAAAGGTCGGCGAGCGGTACCTTCATTTAGGTGATCCAATAGAGATTCAACAATGTAGGCCACAACCACAATAGAGACAAGAACTGAAAGCAGCATTTCTCTAGGGTACCCGATTGCTAAAGCGAGATAGTATTTCGCTATGTGTCGTCTACTGGCCTTCAGCGCGAAATCCAAAACCACTATTCCAGCCTTTATCGGTGAAGAGTTTTCACAGTTCCTGGATCTATCTGAGGTACATCACGATTCATGGGGAATAGCGCTCGATGGTGGCGAGACAACTCAACTCATCAAGAAACCTCAAACAGCAAAAAAGAGCGATGAGTTCTCCTCTGCGATTCACTCTGAATCCGGCCTTGGTGGCTTATTGCATTTCAGATGGGCATCTCCTGGATTGCCTGTAACCCAACAAAATGCACATCCCTTCAACTATCGGGAAATTTCCTTTATTCACAATGGCGCACTCTCCCCTTATGAAACCTTAAGGGATTCGATCTCAGAGGAGTTCATTCAGTTGCGCACTGGAGATACAGATAGTGAATTATTCTTTCTCTATCTTTTAACTGAGATAGAAGATAAGGGGTTTATCTCTGGAGTATTAAGTGCCATCAGAAATATCAAAGAAGGATTCAAATACAGTTCTATTAACTCAATGGTATTGAATAGAGACTATCTAATTGTGGTTTCTGAGCATGATCCATTAAACAAGCCTGATTGGGCTGATGATGTTTACTATGAACTTCGCTATCGTCTGGATGAAAATGGGATTGCGGTGGCCTCTTCTGGATGGAATCAAGAGGGTTGGAGATTACTTGAAAATCATCAGATCTTAATCGTGGATCGCGCTACTTTAAAAACCGAGATTGTAAATCTATAGCCTGGATTTCTTCTTACTTTCTGCCGATACAACAACCAAGACTCCCAAAACAATTATCACGCCACCAATTGCATAGTTGAATGTAATTACCTCATCCAGAAATATCGCTCCCAAAGCAACGGCGATGATTGGATTTACATACGCATAGGTAGCGGTAAGGGAAACGGGAGCATTGGATACCAGCCAGAGGTAAGCACTGTAAGCAATGATGGAGCCAAAGAGAACCAGATAACCAAACCACAGCCAGGACCAGGCAGAGGCATCAAAAAAGTCTGTCAAAGTCTCGCCATTTATGAAACCAGCAATTGTTAGCGAAACCCCTCCAGCCAACATCTCATAAGCGGTGAAAACTAGGGCGTTCTCAGGTAGCGGAAACCGCGGTGCCAAATAAGTGCCCAAGGCCCAACCAATGTTTCCAATCAAAACCATAATCATAAAGAAGATAACTGTTGAGGAGCTCTCTCCGCTAACAGCTTTCACACTTCCCGGCTTCAAAAGCAAAGCCACACCCAAGAATCCAATAATCAATCCCAGCCAACTAGTACGCGAAGGTCTCTCCCCTGAGATTGTTCGAAAGATTGCTATCCAAAGAGGTAATGCTGCAATTATTAAAGCGACAATGCCCGACGGAACATGTTTTTCTGCCACGGCAACATTTCCAAGCCCAAAGCCAAGTAATACAAAACCCATGACCGTAGAGGTCAAGACTTGAGGCCTGGGAATATTTATCTCACTCCACCCTTTTGTCAAAAAGATAAAAACAAAAAGAAGAAAACCAGCTAACAAAAATCTTATTCCCATGCCCAGCAGAGGCGGCATAGTTTCAATTACATATGCAATAGCAAAATAGGTCGAGCCCCAAATAACGTAGACAGTCCAAAGTGCTATCCAGGTCAATTTTGATTTGGATAGCTGTGGCACTGGTGGATTCTACTCGTGCTTCGTCATCTTCCCAATAAAGAAACTAGTAGGGTTTGCCAGTTATGTCAGCCACTCCTTTTGACCATTTACCGGTACCAGATCCCGGACAACCCGATTTACGCTCGGTACCAAAATTTCTATGGTGGGTCGGTGTTAGGCAACGCAAAATAGTTTTGACTGGAACATTTTTCGGCATCATAAATCTGCTTTGTGTCGCTTTGATGCCTGGGGTTTTAGGGCGGGGAATTCAAGCTATCGCAGATGAGAGCTCATCAGAGTTGCAAAAAGCAGTGGTAAGCGCCCTGGCAATAGGTTTACTTCAGGCTGCAGCTGGAATTCTAAGACATCGTAGAGCTGTGGGAAGTTGGATCTCCGCCGCAACTCGATTACAGCAACTTGTGGCTCGCAAGGCGGTAGATCTTGGAGCAGATTTGCCGCGTTTGGTTTCTACTGGAGAAGTCTCAGCAATCAATTCAAATGATGTAGAACGTGTTGCTCGCGTTTACGATCTAATTCCTCGCCTTAGTGGTGCCTTGGTTTCTTTTTTTGTAGTTTCTATTTTGTTAATTAACTCCTCTCCGACATTAGGTCTGCTGGTAATAATTGGCGTTCCGCTTTTAGGTCTGGCAATTGGCCCAATTATCAAACCTTTGCAAAGTAGAGAATCTGCCCAAAGAGAGAAACTCTCTGAATCTTCTGGGCTGGCCGCTGACACTGTGGCGGGGCTTCGTATCTTGCGGGGTATCGGCGGCGAAGAGACATTCCTAAAGCGTTTTCAAAACGCTTCACAAAATGTTCGTGCAGCTGCGGTCCGAACCGCAAAAATGCGGGCCCTCCTAGATGGACTTCAGGTAATTCTCCCTGGCTCTTTAGTGGTTGGTGTTATCTGGGTCGGCGGAAATCTGGTAAGTCGCGGAGATTTAAAAGTTGGCGAACTTCTTGCCTTTTATGGTTATAGCGCCTTTCTGATGATTCCTCTGCAAATACTTACTGAATCGGCTCAGCGACTTACTTCTGGCGTGGTAGCTGCTCGACGAGTTATGAAACTGCTAAGAGTTGAGATTCTTCAGAGTCACGGCAACTCTAAATTTCCTGATTCATTCAATAAATTGACTGATCTAAAATCTGGATTGACAATCTCTCCAAATAAATTTGTTGGAGTAGTTTGCGATAACTCGTTGACGGCAGATGAGCTGGTCGATCGGCTTGGAGGCTATTTAGAATCCGACCAGGTTTTCGTAGATGACACGCCATTTTCAGAGATCACTCGAGACCAAATTCGGAGCCATATTTACGCCCAAGAAAAAGAGCCGGCGATTCTGTCGGGAACAATTTCAACATTATTTAATGTGAAAAACTCTGGTCGTATCAGCATGGAGCAAGCTATTGAGGCAGCCTCTGCAGCAGACATTTTGGATTCGCTCGAGGGAGATGGATACAACGCTGAAGTTGTAGAGCGGGGTCGCACCCTCTCCGGAGGTCAGCGCCAAAGATTGGCTCTAGCTCGCACCATTTTCGTTGATGCTCCAATAGTTGTACTCGATGACCCGACCAGTGCGGTAGATGCGCACACTGAAGCTCGTATCGCATCAAGGTTGAAGCAGATTCGCGGTGCGCAAACTACAGTTGTATTTACAACCAGTCCGCTTTTACTAGATCACACAGATCATGTTGTCATGATTTCTGAAGGTCGAGTTGCAGCAGTTGGAAACCACTTTGATCTACTTAAGCAAAACGACGAATACAAAAGATTGGTGGTGCGTGGAGAATGAAATGGCATAAACCACCCCGACCTACAGATGAAAGCGCGCTGCCAACTACCGCCTATCCTGCTCCCCCTAAAGACACATCTCGACTAAAGAAAAGTTTTGGGTTAGAAAAATCCGCTAATCGATTACCGATCGCGAGTGAAGCAACCGTTAATTCTCATATGTGGAACCTGTTGTGGAGCCACAAAGGTGGATTTCTTTGGGTTGCTGTTTTGCAACTGCTAACAACTTCGGCAGCCCTTATACCACCTCGAGCTTTTGGCGGATTGCTAGAAGATCTAAAGAATCGCCCTGACGCTACTCAGGTCAAAAATACTGTTTACATTGTTATAGCGGCATTACTTTTGCAATCCATGTTTGTTTACTTCACAAAGGTTCGAGCTTCGATTCTGGGTGAGTTTGTTCTATCCGCCCTAAGAGAAAGATTTGTCTCACGAGTAGTTGAGCTTCCACCAAATGTTGTCGAACGGGCTGGCGCGGGTGAACTTCTAACTCGCACGACCACCGATATCGATCACATAACCTGGGCGGTCCGAGATGCTGTTCCCGTTATTACAATCTGCCTAGTCTCAATTTTCGGAATTTCTACCGCTATTGCCCTCACCGCACCGCTATTCCTGACCGCGGTTTTCATCGGAATTCCCTTTGTTTTCGCGGCTACGCGCTGGTATCTGCGCCGATCCCCTCAGGCTTATCGAGTCGAATCATCCTCGTACGCCATTGTTAACTCGGTGCTAGTAGAGACCGCAGAATCTGGTCGCACGATTGATGCACTTAGACTTGGAGAGCAGCGAGTAAATCGCACCGATGCATCCATCAGCCGCTGGGTCGAGTGGGAGCGTTACACATTGAGATTACGGTCCCGATGGTTTCCCGTAGTTGAAATCAATTACATACTTCCTGTCTCAGCCGCATTAATGATGGGCGCTTATTTCTATAACCGGAATATGGCATCTATCGCAACAATCACCGCTGGAATTCTCTATGCTCAAATGCTCGCTGGCCCAATTGAGGCCATGTTGTGGTGGATTGATGAGTTGCAAACTGGAAAAGCATCTTTATCTCGCCTGCTCGGTATTCATGAGGTAGAGGATCGCGAGATTCGTGAAGGCTCACCTGCTGGAAGAGATATCGCTGGGGAAAAAGTTCGTTATGGATATCGAAGTGGAAAAGATGTTTTGAAAGATATCTCTTTCATGATTGAGTCCGGAACTAAATTAGCGATTGTTGGTCCATCGGGCGCCGGCAAATCAACTTTAGGAAGATTGTTAGCCGGCGTACAACCACCTAACCAAGGTCGCATAACTGTCGGCGGTGCCGAGATTGGTTACATGCCAGTGGAGCAAGCTAGAACTGAGGTTGCTTTAGTAACTCAAGAGCACCACGTCTTTTTAGGAACCCTTCGTGACAACATCACCTTGGCAAAGCCTGCTGCCAGTGATGAAGAGGTATGGCAAGCATTGCGCGCGGTCGATGCAGAAACTTGGGCAAAAGATTTAGAAAAAGGTTTAGAAACTTTGGTAGGTAGTGGTGGGGTGCGTTTGCTTCCTGCCCAGGCACAACAGTTAGCGCTTTCCAGATTAGTGCTAGCAGATCCACATACCTTGATATTGGATGAGGCCACTTCTCTGCTTGATCAACAAGCGGCCAAACATCTAGAAGCCTCCCTAGGTTCCGTTCTTGCTGGCCGGACCGTGATTGCGATTGCACATCGGTTACAGACCGCCCATGACGCGGACCTAATCGCAGTTGTCGAAGATGGAGTTATCGCGGAATGGGGTTCTCACGAGGATTTGTTGTCTGCGGGTGGCGCTTATGCCGAGTTGTGGCGCTCCTGGAGGGATGAAAGTTAACTTTTTGCAATAAAAGTGCATTTGCAAATCATTTGCAATAACATTGAGCTATGCACATCCCGGATGGTTTTATCGATATCCCAACCTCAGCCTCTTTTGGATTGCTGGCCGTTGCTGGTACCGCCGTTGCCTTGAAAAAAGCTCGCACAGAGCTCGACGATCGCACCGCCCCCATGGCCGGACTAACCGCGGTCTTCATCTTTGCAGTTCAAATGCTGAACTTTCCAGTTGCGGCTGGAACTAGTGGTCATCTTTTAGGTGGCGCCCTTGCGACGGTTCTAGTTGGTCCCTACGCAGCATCGCTTGCCGTAACTGTTGTGTTGGGTGTGCAAGCGCTGCTCTTCGCAGATGGCGGATTATCTGCTCTTGGTCTGAACATATTCAACCTAGGCATTATCGCGGTACTAGTCAGCCATTTGGTTTTTGTTTTTGCAAAGAAAATTATGCCCAAGAACCGTGGTTCGATTCCGATTGCTGCCGCCATCGCAGCCTTAATCTCCGTACCGATTTCAGCCAGTGCGTTTGCCTTGCAATATGCCATTGGTGGTACAGGAACCGCTCCTGCTTCAACTGTTTTTGCCGCCATGTTCTCTACTCATATTTTGATTGGTATTGGAGAGGCGCTAATTACCATGGTGACGGTTTCAGCCATTATCTCAACCCGCTCCGATTTGGTTTATGGCTGGAGACAGGAACGGGTTACTCTGGAGGTAAAAAAGGTATGAGCGAGAATCAGAGTTCTTTGAAAAAATTCTATTTTGGATTCTTCATCGCTGCTGCTTTTTTGGCCGGTGGAGTTTCTTACTACGCCTCTTCACATCCAGATGGGTTGGAAAAAGTTGCTGAAGATAAAGGCTTTTTAGAGACCGCTAAGGATTCTGCGGTTGCAAACTCTCCTCTTGCTGATTACGGAGTTGCTGGTCTTGATAATGAAAGACTTAGTGTTGGGCTAAGCGGACTAATTGGCGTCGCCATCACAGCGCTTGTAGGTGTACTTCTCTTTAATCTTCTAAAAAAGAAGTCATAATCATCGCCGCTAAAGCACACCATCACGGACATGATGTAGGTGAGCGTCTTTACATACATCATCACACATTTATCCATGACCTATCTCCCCATGTAAAGCTTATTTCAGCTTTATTTTTCATAATTGTTGCGGTGGCAACACCAATAACTCGCTATCCGGCCTACCTTGGTTTTTTCACCCTGATATTCCTGGCTATTTGGCTGGCAAAACTCCCAATCAAAACCGTTCTGCTCCGCTCTCTGATTGAGATTCCCTTCGTACTATTCGCATTCTTGATGCCTTTTTTTGGCACTGGAAAAAGTTACGAAATTCTTGGTTTTACGATCTACGAGTCGGGCGTTTTGGCGGGGTTAGGAATTATCGCCAAAGGCACTCTCGGAATTCTCACCGCAATACTTCTCTCCTCAACAACCACTGCGCGGGAGTTGCTTCGCGGTTTGGAGCGTCTAAGGATTCCTACTCTAATTATTCAAATCGCCACGTTTATGTTGCGATACATGAATGTAGTAAATGATGAAATGGAGCGGATGAGAATTGCGAGAGCTTCAAGAGGTTTTGAGGCAACAGGAGTTAAGCATTGGAAAGTGTTGGGCCATTCAGCGGGGGCATTGTTTATTAGATCTTATGAGCGAGGAGAAAGGGTTCATTTGGCCATGATCTCTAGAGGCTATCAAGGTCTTATGCCCCAGGAATCAAATGTTAAAACTAGCAGTACAGAACTGCTCCAAGGTCTGGCACTACCCATATTGGCAGCAATCATCTCCATCACTACTTTGGCGATAGGACAGTAAATGAGCGAATTAAGTCTGCAGATAAAAGAGCTGGCATATGCATATCCAGATGGCCATCAAGCTTTGTTCGGCGTAAACCTTGATCTGCGTCGCGGAGAGAAAGTCGCTTTGCTTGGTCCCAATGGAGCCGGCAAAACTACATTAGTCATGCACCTGAATGGAATTATTCCGACTATGCAAGGAACCGTCAGCGTTGCTGGCCAAGTGGTTGCCGCCGACAATAAAGCACAACTGAACGAGATTAGACATAAAGTTGGCATTGTTTTTCAAGATCCTGATGATCAACTCTTTATGCCTACAGTGGGCGAAGATGTCGCATTTGGGCCGTACAACGCTGGGTTGCGCGGCACGGAACTAGAAATCGCGGTCAAGACAGCTCTAGAGCTTGTCGGTATGTATGAGTTTCTTGATCGCCCTCCGCATCATCTTTCCTTCGGACAAAGAAGGCGCGTTGCGGTGGCAACAGTTTTAGCGATGAAACCTGAAATTCTCGTGATGGATGAGCCATCTTCAAATCTAGATCCCGCCTCCCGCAGAGAATTGGCAGATATCGTTAGATCTTTAGATGTGACCTTATTGATGGTTACCCATGATCTGCCATTTGCCTACGAACTTTGTGAGCGATCTGTAATTCTCTCCGGTGGAGTTATCGTGGCTGACGGTTCAACAGAATCCATATTGAAGGACTCAGATTTGTTAAGCGCCAATCGTTTGGAGCTACCAAAAGGATTTGCTCTTTAATCCAAAAAGAAATCTAGCAAGAAATCTTTGGTGCCGGGAACCACCGCATACTTATCGAGATCTGTAATTCCTTCTGAAGCCAGCACCTCGTCATCGACGAAGAAGTTTCCAGAGCTTTGATCACTGGGTCGATTCAAAATTATGTATGCAGCATCAGCCAATATTTCAGGTGTGCGACAAGCCGCGGTATCGACTCCAGGAATCATTTGTAGAGCTGCGGTATCGATTGCGGTTCGGGGCCACAGCGCGTTGACTGCGATCTTGTCCCGCTTAAACTCCTCTGACATCCCTAGTACGCACATACTCATTCCATACTTTGCCATGGTGTAAGCAACATGATGCTTAAACCATTTGGCTTTCATGGAAAGCGGTGGAGACAGAGTCAAGATGTGTGGGTTACGACCTTGCTTGGCACTTTCTTGAAGATGAGGGATGACCGCTTGTGAAGTTAAGAAAGTGCCCCTGACATTTACATCAAACATTAAATCAAATCTCTTGGCAGGGGTTGCTAAAGTCGGAGTCAAATTGATTGCGCTGGCGTTATTAATCAAAATATCAAGACCACCAAACTCTTGAGCCGCTTTCTCTACTGAAGCGGCGATCTGATCCTCCTCACGTAGATCACATTGGATTGGCAAAGCCTTTCCACCAGCAGCCTCAATCTCTTGAGCTGCGGTGTAAATGGTGCCCGGTAATTTTGGATGTGGGTCAGCAGTTTTAGCAGCAATGGCCACTGAAGCACCATCCTTGGCGGCTCGCAAAGCTATAGCTAAGCCAATTCCACGAGAGCCTCCCGTGATGAAAATTCTCTTGCCGGCGAGAGACATTTACTTTCCCTTCTTTGATAGGAAGTTCATAAAGGCTTCACGGGCCTCATCAGATTGCAAAGCCATTTGGAACAACTCCCCTTCAGCCCTCATAACCGCGCTGACTTTGTCATGCAGCTCGCTCTTCAATAACGCCTTAGTCTGTAAAACCGCATTGGGTGGCTGGGTCGAAATCTGATTGGCAATTTCGTAAATTCGCTCTAAAGGAGTATCAGAAATCTCAGCTATCAAACCAATTTCTTTTGCAAACTCTGCGTTGAAAGCTTCACCAGTTAAGAAGACCTGTGCGGCTCTCTGATATCCGGCCAATCTCGGAAAAAGAATGCTCGATCCGGCCTCCGGAACTAATCCTAAATTTACAAAAGGCATAGAAAATCGAGTTGATGGTGCAGCAGTAACCACATCGCAATGCATCAACATCGTGGTGCCGATTCCAACCGCGTTTCCAGAAACCGCCGCAAGCAATGGTTTAGAAAAACTGTGGATCTGCTCCAAAAAGTTCATTACCGGTGAGCCTGGCTCCAGTGGTGGAGCGTTAAGAAAATCAAATAGATCATTACCTGCGGTGAAGTGTGAGCCTTCATGGGTTATTACGACACAGCGAACTCCAAAATCATCGCTGGCATGCTTGAGGCCATCTACCAAGCTGCTGTACATATCCCGGGTAATAGCATTTTGCTTCTGAGGTCGGTTTAATTTAAGAGTAAGGACCGCGCCTTGTTGAGATAGTTCCACTTCAGGCATATCGGCATCATATCTTGTCTGAGTCAAGCAATTACATCGAAAGCGCAAAAAACCCCTTGAGAAATCTCAAGGGGCTTTAAATTTTCATTTATTTCTCTAGCTTTCCATCGATGAAAGCGCGGGTGCGGTTTAGCGCCTCTTCATCGGAGTATTGCTCTGGTGGAGATTTCATGAAGTAACTGGATGGCGAAAGCAACGGGCCACCAATTTTGCGATCCAAAGCCAGCTTGGCACATCGCACCGCATCAATAATTACACCTGCTGAGTTTGGTGAATCCCAAACCTCAAGCTTGTACTCAATGGTTAGCGGGACATCGCCAAAGGCACGACCTTCAAGGCGGACGAATGCCCACTTGCGATCATCAAGCCATTGCACATAATCGGAGGGTCCGATGTGCACATTTCCGGGACCCATGTCGTAATCCAGCTGCGATGTAACGGATTGGGTTTTTGAAATTTTCTTTGACTCCAAACGATCACGCTCAAGCATGTTCTTGAAGTCCATATTTCCGCCAACATTTAATTGATAGGT
>JAURMX010000054.1 GCA_030830475.1 Candidatus Nanopelagicales bacterium | reverse complement strand
GGAACGAAGTTGGCTGATTACTTGGCAGAGAAGCGATTGGTGTGATTATGAGTAATGTATTGATTTTGGCTGATCATGATGGTGGCAAAATCTCAAAAACCGCTGCCGAATTAGCGACTCTAGGCAAGAGAGCGGGTTCAGTAACCGCAGTAGTTCTAGCCCCATCTGGTCAGGGCGATGCGTTGGTCGCCCAGCTAGCCAACACAGAAATTGAAAAAGTTGTCTTGGTGGAGAGTGATGATTTTTCTCGCCATGGAGTTCCAGCTCTAGTTGATGCGTTAGCTCAAATTGTTAATCAGCAAACTCCCAAAGCGGTTTTGATTCCATCTACTGCAAGAGGTAAAGAGATAGCGGGTCGTTTGGCGGTTCGTATCGGTGGCGGAGTAATCACAGATGCGGTTGATCTAACCTCTGATCTTGGCGCTACTCAATCAGTTTTCGGTGGTTCATTTACAGTGTCTTCAAAGGTAAAGATTGGAACTCCAGTTATTACTGTTAGACCAAGTGCGGTTGAAGCAAGTGCTTCAGGTGCTACACCGACCATTGAAAAACTGACACTTACAATCGCCGATTCTGCAAAGTTAGTGACCATCACTGGTACAGAGCCAGCTGCAAAGGGTGGCCGCCCAGAACTAACTGAGGCAAAGATTGTTATCTCAGGTGGCCGTGGAACCAATGGAGATTTTTCACAGGTAGAAGCAATGGCTGATCTGCTTGGTGCGGCGGTTGGTGCATCTCGCGCAGCTACCGATGCGGGATGGTATCCACATACACATCAAGTAGGGCAAACTGGAAAAACCGTTAGCCCACAACTTTATGTCGCATGCGGAATTTCCGGAGCGATTCAACATCGTGCTGGCATGCAAACCTCAAAGACAATTGTGGCAATCAATAAAGATCCCGAAGCTCCCATCTTTGATTTGGCGGACTTTGGTGTTGTTGGGGATTTGTTCGCGGTGCTACCACAGGCGCGCGAGGCGATTGCATCAAAACGCGGCTAATTAGCTGACCGCTCAGCAATTAGAATTGACTCATGCCACGCGTCTATTTTGATAACGCCGCGACCGCCCCAATTTCGGAGGTCGCGTTACAGGCGTTCATCAAACAATCCCGTGAGGTGGGAAACCCTTCCAGCCTTCATACCTTTGGCCGCAATGCACGTCGCGAGTTAGAAGAGGCGCGGGAAAAACTCGCTGAGTTAATTGATGCGCACTCCACCGAGTTAATTTTCACCGGCTCTGGAACCGAGGCCAATAATTTAGCTTTGAAAGGAATCTTCTGGCAGCGCAACAAGCAAGATTCAAATCGAAAGTTAATTGTTATATCGGCATTCGAGCATCATGCCATCTTGGATCCGGCTATCTGGTTGAGTGAATTCAATGGTGCTGAGTTGGTACAGATTCCAGTGGACCCAAAGGGATTCTTAAAGATAGAAGAGTTGGAAAATCTCTTAGAACATCGAGGCAAAGAGGTCGCCGTTATCAGCATCATGCATGCCAACAATGAAATTGGCACCATTCAGCCGATTCAAAAGGTGGCAAAGCTGGCACAAAGATTTGATATCCCAGTCCACACCGATGCGGTGCAAAGTTTTGGCAAAATTCCTGTATCTTTCAAAGATCTCGGAGTATTTGCCCTAACAATAAGCGCACACAAAATTGGTGGACCGATTGGGGTTGGTGCGCTAGTTCTGCAAAAGGGTGTCGATATCACCCCATTAATGCATGGTGGCGGCCAAGAGCGTGACATCAGAAGTGGAACGTTGAACGCGGCAGGTATCTCTGCATTTGTAGCCGCCGCTCAAAGCGCAGTGCGTGACTTGGAAGCAAACCACAAACGCGTATCTGAGTTGCGGAGAAAGTTGATCTCTGCGGTTCAAGAACAAATTCCAGATGCGACGCTAAATGGTGTGCTTGAAGGGCAAACCTTGCCTGGTATTGCCAACATAACTTTCCCAAACACAGAGAGTGATTCACTTCTGGTGCTCTTTGATGCTGAGGGCATCGCCTGTTCGACGGGATCTGCGTGTAGCGCAGGGGTTCAAGAAGCGAGCCATGTTCTGCTAGCACTAGGAAAAACTGAGCCAGAGGCTCGATCTTCACTGCGATTCTCGCTAGGAATTGCCAACACAGAGAGCGATATCGAATATCTTCGCACCTGTATCAAGCGGGTTATTGAACGGGCCCGGGCCGCATACTCAGTTGCTAATTCCGTCTCCAAATAGAAGAGCGAGCAGATGAAGTTAATTGCAGCAATGAGCGGAGGGGTCGACTCTGCAGTTGCCGCTGCACGCGCAAAGGATGCAGGACATGACATCATCGGTGTTCATCTTGCGCTTTCTAAAAATCCCAAGAAGTATCGATCTGGGGCAAGGGGTTGTTGCACCATAGAAGACTCCCATGATGCAAGAAGAGCGGCAGATGTAATTGGCATTCCTTTCTATATCTGGGATATGTCAGATGAGTTTCACGAAGGCGTAGTGGAAAATTTCTTATCGGAGTACGCGGCTGGAAATACTCCAAACCCTTGTTTACGTTGCAATGAGAAAATTAAATTTGCAGCGGTGCTAGATCGTGCCCAAGCCATGGGGTTTGATGGAGTAGTCACTGGTCACTATGCGCAGACCAAAGATTCAATAGATGGCAGATTGCTTTATCGAGCCATAGATCCAGCAAAAGATCAATCTTATGTTTTAGCGGTATTGAATCGCAGTCAGATTCAAGGAGCATACTTTCCACTTGGCGACACCACAAAAGAAAATATCAGGCTCGAAGCCAAAGCGCGTGGACTTTCGGTAGCGCTTAAACCTGACAGCCATGACATCTGCTTTGTTCCTTCTGGAGATAATGCGGGATGGTTGCGTGAAAGATTAGGTAGCGAGATCGGCCCAATCGTTGATGAAGCGGGAAATAAATTAGGTGAACACAAAGGTGCTTACACTTACACGATCGGGCAGCGCAAAGGTTTGGGGCTGACCGTTCCAGCCAAAGATGGCGAACCAAGGTATGTGTTGAAGATTGAGCCTGTGACCAACAAGGTCGTGGTTGGCAATCGAGATGCTTTAGCAATCTCCGAAATATTTGGAGCTACACCTATTTGGTGTGGGCCATCCCCGGAGGCCACAGAAACCCAGCCAAATAGAGGCTTTGTTCAAGTTCGAGCACACGGAACCCCACATGCCTGTAGCTATTACCGACGGGTGGAATCTGGAACCGAGAACTTGGTTGCGGTGGTTGATGAACCAATTTATGGGTTAGCGCCTGGTCAAGCAATGGTTATTTACGACGGTGATCGCGTTGTTGGTTCAGCCACGATTACAGGTACGAAATAAAAATGACCGCTCATAGTTCAAGAGATCAAGTTCGTCGTGAGATGTCTGAAATCTCTGAGCAAATTAGAGACCATCAATATCGATATTACGTTCAAGATAAACCAATCATCTCTGATGCTGAGTTCGATGAACTTTGGCAGCGTTTAGTAAAGCTGGAGGGGGAAAATCCCGAACTACGTGATCCGCATTCCCCAACCTTGGATGTTGGAGGTGGTTTTGCCACCCACTTCGAACAGTTTGATCACAAAGAAAAAATGATGAGCTTGGACAATGTCTTTAGTGACTCCGAGTTAGATGCGTGGTTTGATCGAGTTGCAAAAGAAAGTTCTAAAAATACTTGGCTTTGCGAAGTAAAGGTTGATGGTTTGGCCATTAATCTCCTTTATGAAAAAGGACGATTAACTAGGGCTTTAACCCGTGGCAATGGAACAACTGGCGAAGATGTAACGGTTAATATAAAAACCATTGAAAGCATTCCACAACAGCTCAAAGGAAGTGCAATACCCGAGCTAGTTGAGATTAGGGGAGAGGTCTTTTTCCCAATAGATAAGTTCAATGAGTTAAATGACTCACTTGAGGAATCTGGAAAATCTGCCTTCGCAAATCCCCGAAACGCGGCGGCCGGATCATTGCGACAAAAGGATCCGAAGGTAACCGCCGCCAGACCGCTGGATATGGTTGTTCATGGGGTCGGTGCGATTTCAAATATGGAGTTTGCTACACAAAGCCAGGCCTATGAGAGTTTGGGTAAATGGGGGCTGCCCACCAGCAAGCGTTATAAAGTGGCTAAAAATAAGGCCGAAGTTAAGGAGTTCATCGCTTACTACCTAGAGAATCGCCACTCTGTCGAACATGAAATCGACGGGGTCGTAATAAAGGTAAATGAAAGAGAGATTCAAAAGACTCTAGGCACAACTTCGCGGGCTCCAAAATGGGCCATCGCATACAAATATCCGCCAGAAGAGGTAACTACAAAGTTGATTGATATTCGCGTTAGTGTCGGTAGAACTGGACGAGTTACGCCATTTGGCTTTATGGAACCGGTTCGAGTAGCAGGTTCCACAGTTACCAATGCGACCTTACACAATATTGAAGAGGTAGAGCGAAAAGGTGTTTTGATTGGTGACATTGTGGTGCTGCGAAAAGCGGGAGATGTCATTCCGGAGATCCTCGGTCCGGTCATAGAAAAAAGAACTGGAGCAGAGCGC
>JAURMX010000008.1 GCA_030830475.1 Candidatus Nanopelagicales bacterium | reverse complement strand
TCAGAGCGAATCTCTGGCATACGTAGGAAGTTATGGCGTGGAGGTGGGCATGATGTAGCCCATTCGAGAGAGGCACCGTAACCCCATGGATCATCGCTTTGCACCTTTGGTGATTTACGAGTGATCCAAACATTGATCGCGAAAGGAATCATGGACAGAGCCAACAATGTGGAACCAACAGTTGAAATCATGTTCATATTGGTCCAACCATCTGAAGCCAAGTAATCCGCGTAACGACGTGGGAAACCTTTGATTCCTAGCCAATGCTGGATCAAGAAGGTGGTGTGGAAACCAATAAATAGCAACCAGAAATGAATTTTTCCGAGGGTTTCATTGAGCATTCTTCCGGTGAACTTCGGCCACCAGAAATAGAAACCAGCAAACATTGCGAAAACCACAGTTCCAAATAGAACGTAGTGGAAGTGAGCCACCACGAAGTAGGAGGCTGAAACCGCAAAATCAAGAGGTGGGCTAGCCAAAATCACGCCGGTTAAACCACCCAGTAAGAAGGTAATTAAGAAACCCAAAACCCAAATCATCGGAGTTTCAAAGGTCAGAGAACCCCGCCACATAGTTCCAATCCAGTTAAAGAACTTAACGCCAGTTGGAACCGCAATTAAAAATGTCATAAATGAGAAGAAGGGCAGAAGCACTTGACCAGAGGTGTACATGTGGTGTGCCCACACCGCAACAGATAAAGCTGCAATTGCAATTGTTGCTGCAATCAAACCTTTATAACCAAATATCGGTTTGCGACTGAACACCGGCAAAATCTCGCTAGCAATTCCAAAGAATGGAAGGGCAAGAATGTAAACCTCTGGATGACCAAAGAACCAGAAGAGGTGTTGCCACAACATAGCGCCACCATTGGCTGGATCAAAGATGTGAGAGCCAAATAGCCGATCTGACTCGAGACCAAGTAGCGCTGCTGCTAATGGTGGGAAGGCAATTAAAATCAAAATGGAGGTTAGCAATACATTCCAGGAGAAGATTGACATGCGAAACATGGTCATGCCTGGCGCGCGCATGGTGAAAATAGTTGTAATGAAGTTGACGCCACCAAGAATCGTTCCAAGCCCACCGACGGCTAATCCCATGATCCAGAGATCTGCTCCAATGCCTGGAGAGTAAATGTTGCTGGAAAGTGGCGCGTACGCGGTCCAACCAAATGAGGCCGCTCCCCCTGGGCTCAAGAATCCTGCAAAGGCAACGATTCCACCAAATAGATACAGCCAATAGGACAACATATTCATTCTTGGGAAGGCAACATCTGCTGCCCCGATTTGAAGAGGCATAATCACGTTGGCAAAACCAACAAAGAGCGGCGTTGCAAACATCAAAAGCATGATGGTTCCATGCATTGTGAACACCTGGTTGTACTGCTCGGAGCTTAAAAATTGCATACCGGGACGGGTTAATTCAGCTCTTATTAGGAGAGCCAAAATTCCACCAATCAAGAACCAAACAAAAGAGGTGCCCAGGTATAGGTAACCAATGGTCTTATGGTCTGTACTGGTTAAAACCTTTACTGCGAGCTTTCCCTTGCTAGTCGGAGCCGGGGTTGACGGTCTTGCTTCATCTGCAATGGGACGGGTTGCATAAGTTGTCATGCGTTAGCTCCAGCCTTTAGGGATTGGATGTACGTGTCGTACTCCTGTGGCGTAACCACCTTTACCGTGAATCTCATCTGAGCATGCTGTCTTCCGCAAAGGATGTTACAAAAACCGCGGAACTCACCTAGTTCATTTGCTGTGAACTCCAAGTTATTTGTTACTCCGGGAATATTTTGCATTTGAATCATGAAATCTGGCACCCAGAAGGAGTGGACGACATCGCTGGCAGTGAAAGTAAATCTGACCTTCTCGCCAAGCGGCATATAGAGAACCGGCGGTTGAGCAGGAGTGCCCGTAACTGTAGTTCCAGCTCCAGCCTCTTCGTAGGTGAACTGCCAGGACCATTGAATGCCGTTTACGGTTATGTCATGAACCGCGGTATTTGATGGCGGTGATACTTTTACGATTTCACTCTCGGCTTTGGCTGTGTATCCAAAAAGAACTGCAACGATGATGAATGGAATTACGGTGTAAGCTATCTCAGCTGGAACGTTGTATTGAGTCTGCCTTGGGAATGATTGGCCCTCTTTTTTACGATGAAAGAGCGGTGGCCACAAGATCAAAATTAAAGTTATAGCGCCAACAATCGCGGCTGTGAGCCAAGCTCCTTGCCATAAAGCAAAGGAGGACTCGTTAACACTTGAAACATTCCCACGGTAGCCAAAGCCGGTCAACTCTTCATTTCCACACCCGGCAAGAAGGGCAACCAGAGCCAGCGCAGCCAAAATTCTTATGCGGCGAAACATAAGCAAAGGATAGTCGCAGCTCGCAATAGAGCCCATTAGCGGGTACCGTTCCAAGGGTGTCCCCCATCACAGAGCGTGATTTTCAAAGTGAAGAGCCGCTTCATCCGGCGGCACAGGCTTTGCTCTCAGAGTATTTTGATAAGGGTTGGCCCGACCCCTCAAAAATCCACCAGCAATCAGCAAATATTCGAAATCTAATTGCGACGGCTAAAGAAAGCATCGCCGCCAATCTGGGAGTGCAACCAACAGAGCTGGAGTTTGTCGGCGAGCTGGGTTTTGGCTTCCAATCCGCGATTGCAGGGCTGCTACACAATAATCAAAACAAGTTCTATCTATCAGCGGTTGACCGACAGATTGTCCATGCCTTCGCCAGAGACCACCACGCTCTAGGCTGGGAGGTAGAGGTACTGCCGCCTAACGAGTTAGGTCTCGTCAACTTTGATTCAACAACTCCAAATTCGATCCTTAGTTGGCAATCAGTAAATCGGGAAACTGGTGTAAGGCAAAAAGAGCCCACTCCGCTTGAAAACCAGTTGTTGTTTGCCGACATGACCGCAGAATCAAATTTAAAGGGGGTTCCAGAAAATTGGTCGAGCGCACTGTGGGATCCCAGAGTTTTTCGCGGACCTCAAGGAATCGCGATTCTAGGTATTTCAAATCATGGTGGTTGGAAAAACCCAGGGCCACAAATTGATAAACGCAGAGTTTATGGTTCTTACTCCAAACCCCTTCTACTAGCTTGTGCGGTGGCGCTGGAGAGTTGGTTGAAAAAGAGAGCAGAACGCGATACAAAACTTTCGGAGTTGAATGGATTAGCCAGAAAATTGCTAGTTGAGAACATTCCAGCTGCAAAAGTTGCAGGTGATGCTAGAAATTGCGACCCTCGTTATTTAGCTTTTTCAATTCCTAATCTCATCGCAGAGGAAGTACTGCGCAAAGTTGAGCAGAGCGGATTCTTAATTGATGCCGGATCTGCCTGTGGCAGCGGAGCAATGGAGCCAAGTCATGTATTAACCGCTATGGGATTTGGATTGGATGGAAATTTCCGAATCACCTTTAAAGAAGAGCAAACACCCCAAAGTGTTCAAGAGCTAATTTCTGTGCTGCTGAAAGCTCTTACTTAATTACTATTAGTTGAAAGAGTCGCCACAGGCGCATGAGCCCTGAGCATTTGGGTTATCAATAGTGAAACCCTGTTTTGAAATTGTGTCAACAAAATCAATGGTCGCGCCCATTAGATAAGGGGTGCTCATTTTGTCGGTGACTACTTTTACCGATCCAAATTCAACAACGGTATCTCCATCAAGTGCACGATCATCAAAATAAAGTTGGTAACGAAGTCCTGAGCAACCGCCTGGTTGCACCGCTACACGCAGGCTTAAATCATCGCGACCCTCTTGCGCCAGCAATGCTGCAACCTTTTCGGCAGCCCCGGAAGTAAGGTTGATCCCTGTTGCTGTAGTTGTCGCCTCTGTACTCATTTGTGACCTCTTCGCTTATTTGGCACTTATATGGCTCGTCTCTGACTGGTGAGTGCAACGCATACTTTACTCGGTGCATTCCAATTTTTCATTTAATCTCCCTTTAGGGAGATAATGGAGCATGACCTCGCTGAGCGATCTCCTCTTACTCGGGAAAGACGCTGACCTTTCTAGCGAGCGTGGGGTTTCCTGTACTGGTGAGCTCCCAGCGGCTAGCGACCCAACACTTGTTGCCCGGGCCACAGCTGCGCGCTTAGCTCTCGGTACCAAAGCAATGGTTCTTGGCCATCATTATCAAAGAGATGAAGTCATCCAGTATGCCGATATAACTGGAGATTCATTTAAATTAGCACAAGCCGCGGCGGAGAATTCTGAGGCAGAGTTTATTTTCTTCTGCGGTGTGCACTTCATGGCTGAAAGCGCGGACATACTCACAAGCCCAGCGCAAAAGGTAATTCTTCCCGACTTAGCCGCTGGCTGCTCTATGGCAGATATGGCAACCGCTAACCAAGTTGCCGAGGCTTGGAAGGTATTCCAAAGATTGGGAATCGCAGAGAAAAGTATTCCAGTCACTTACATGAACTCCTCTGCCGCAATCAAATCTTTCACAGGCGAAAATGGTGGAACTGTTTGCACCTCATCAAATGCGGAACGGGCGATGCGATGGGCCTTTGAAAAAGGTGAAAAGGTTTTCTTTTTGCCAGATCAACATTTAGGGAGAAATACAGCGGTTCTCAAACTTGGGCTGCAGCTATCTGATTGCGTGGTTTGGAATCCGTGGAAAGCTAATGGCGGATTAAGCGACGATGAGATCCTGGCCGCAAAAGTAATACTGTGGCGAGGGCACTGCTCTGTTCATGGTCGATTCAGTACCGAGAACATCGGAGAGGTTAGAGAGCGAGTGCCTGAAATTAATGTGATTGTCCATCCTGAATGCCAGCATGAAGTAGTTAAAAATAGTGATGTTGTTGGTAGTACGGAGATGATTATCAAAACAGTCTCTGCAGCACCCTCCGGCAGTTCTTGGGCGGTAGGAACTGAGCTAAATCTGGTCAAAAGACTGGCCGCCGCAAACCCTGATAAAAACGTAATTTTCTTAGATAAAACCGTTTGCTACTGCTCGACCATGAACCGGATTGATCTGCCGCACCTCGTCTGGGCGATGGAGTCACTGGTTGAGGGGCGTTTGGTTAACCAAATCAAGGTTGATGAGCGCACTGCGCATCATGCCCGAGTTGCACTCGAGCGAATGCTGGCTTTACCTTAGCCATATGAGCGAGAAAAAAGGTCGGCCAACTCCAAAACGTAAAGAGTCGGAGCAGCAAAATGTCGTAAACCGACTAGCTCCAGCTGCCAATAAGCAAGCGAAGAAATTGCAGAAAGCGCAGGCTCGCGTTTTGCGCGCTCAACAGCGTGAGGCTTATATGCGTGGAGATGAAAACGCGCTGCCGATTCGTGACAAGGGCCCGGTAAAAAGATTTGTTAGAAATTACGTAGATTCTCGTAGATCTATTGGTGAGTTCTTTCTACCAATAATCGTTCTGGTTTTATTTATGACTTTGATTCCAGTGGTCTACGTGCAGTTTGCTGCCATCGCACTGATGTACTCAGCATTGCTCTTCTCCGTTGTCGATGGAATCTTCTTGACCCGTCGCATTAAAAGAGAGGTTTCAACTCGCTTCCCAGATGCACCGCTAAAGGGACTTGGAATGTACGGGTGGCTGCGCTCCACTCAGATTCGACGCTTGAGGGCACCGCTTCCACAAGTTAAGCGCGGCGACAAGATTTAGTAAAACTAATTAAGCCCTTGGTTGAGGGCTCACTGTTTTAGCTGGATCCTTCTCAGGCAGGTTTCCTAAAACCTTGTCAATTGATTTCAATGTATCAGCGGACAACTTGACCCCACTTGCCTTTACATTTTCCTTGATTTGAGAGGGCTTCGAGGCGCCGATAATTGCGCTAGAAACATTTTGGTTTTGTAGTACCCAGGCCACCGCTAATTGGGCCAGAGTTAAGCCTTCTTGATCAGCAATTGGTTTTAAGTTTTGAACTGCGGTTAAGACATCATCCTTCATCCAGCGCGAGATCATATTTGCGCCACCTTTTTTGTCCGTAGCGCGCGATCCCGTAGGTGGTTTTTTACCTGGAAGATATTTTCCTGTCAGTGCACCCTGTGCAATTGGCGACCAAACAATCTGGCCAATGCCCTCTGACCTGCAAACTGGATCAACCTTGCTTTCGATTACTCTCCACAACATTGAGTACTGAGGCTGGCTAGAAACAAATCGGTTATAGCCCTTCGCAACTTGAATTTTTAGTGCGCTGGTAATTTGATCCGCGTTCCACTCTGAAAACCCGATGTACATGACTTTGCCCTGTCGAATTAGATCATCAAATGCCGAAAGGCTCTCCTCTAATGGTGTTTCATAATCAAAACGATGGAACTGGTACAAATCAATATGATCAGTTTGTAATCGCTTTAGAGATGCGTTGACTGATTCCATGATGTGTTTACGAGAAAGTCCACGATCATTTTTTCCTGTGCCGGTTGGCCAGTAAACCTTTGTCAACAGTTCGTAAGACTCTCGACGTATTCCCTTTAGCGCTTTACCAAGAACAGTTTCAGCACGGGTTCCGGCATATACATCTGCCGTATCAAAAGTAGTGATCCCAAGGTCAAAAGCTGTTCTAACACATTTGATAGCGGCATCTTGCTCAACCTGTGAACCATGGGTGATCCAGTTGCCATAGGTAATTTCAGAGACATACATGCCTGAGCTGCCGAGACGTCTATATTCCATGGTTCAGAGCGTAGTGGCTGCTTGCCAGGTAGGCATATTGGTGGTTTATTTGCGCCACAACTTCATAGCCTTCTGGACTGGGGAAGTCGGTGAAAATCCGACGCTGACCCGCAACCGTGAACTTTTCTCAACCTATATGTTTGAGAAAGGTAAGTCGGATTACCACCCAAAAGGTTTCTTTGCCACCCGTCGAGGTTTGCGGGGCGGAAATTTTTTTCGCCATCGTGAACTCCTTTTCATTATGAAAGGTTCACATGTTTCAAAGTAAGGCCAAGTTTTATTTATCTGTATTTTCACTCCTTTCAACTCTGTTTGTTCTAATCTTCCAATTTGCGGCTCCAGCAAATGCTGCAATGGGTTACCGCTATTGGGGGTATTTCCAAGCTCCAGCCGGTGCAAGTACCTGGACCGCTGCGATGACTGGACCATCTGTTGAAGTGAAGGATGGAGATGTCGAAGGTTGGGCATTTGTATTTAGCAGTAGCGACATTCCTGCCTCGAACCCGATGATGGATCCTGATTTCAACGAATTATGTGGCGAAACACCAGAGGCTGCTGGAAAAGTCAGAGTTGGATTAGTAGTCGATTTCGGCGCTGCCAACATAGCACCCGCAGGAGAAACTCCAAGAGAGTTCTTCTCTGATTGTGTCATTGTTGATGAAGGCTCAGTTGGCTTAGATGTTTTGCAAAGTGCCCTGGAGGTTCGCGCTGGGGATTCAGGTTTGATTTGCGGCATTGCCGGTTATCCCAGCGCCGAGTGCGGTGCGGAGATTGAGCCTCCGGTTACTGAAGATGTAGTAACCACCTCTGTCACTGACCAAACTGAAGAAGAGACAACAAGCTCTGCTCCAATACTTCTTGGAGTATTGGCGGTAATGATTGTTATTACATTCCTCTTCAACCGTAGACGCCGCAAGTAAACAACTGCGTTAATAAATACTCATGAAAACCGCTCACATTCAGCGCTCTGGGTTTCACCCATTGTTTTGGTGGGTATGGGCGGTTTTAACCTCCAGTGTCGTATTGGTTTTGGATACAACAAATATTTCTATGGCAGCCATTGCCGCAACTCTTATGCTTGCTGCTGGATTTAGAGGTTCAACTTATTGGCGCACCAGTTTCAAATGGATTTTGCGACTAGCTCTGATCGCCTTTGCTTTTCGAATGTTAATTGGTTTTCTAATTGGTGTTCCTATGCCGGGCAAGGTTCTTTTCACACTTCCCCAGATTCAGCTCCCGGAATTTCTTGTGGGTATCAGATTAGGCGGTCCAGTTACGGAACAAAGATTGCAATCGACTTTGAAGGAAGCAACATTGTTAGCGGCTTTGATTCTGATATTTGCTTTATCGAATAGTTTGAGCAATCCGCACTCACTTCTAAAGGTTCTCCCCCGTCGCTTCTATAGCATCGGACTGGCTGGTGTTATTGCAACCTCAGTTGCGCCACAAGCGGTTAGAAGTATCTCCCGGGTTCGAACTGCAAAGAGATTGCGCGGGCAACCGGGAAATGGTTTAGGAAGTTGGCGCAGAGTTGCGATTCCTGTTTTGGAGGACTCGCTGGAAAGATCCATTGATTTAGCTGCAAGTTTAGAGTCTCGCGGTTATGGATACTTTCCAAAAACTACTCGGTACAGAGCGCAACGATGGCAGATCACAGACACTTTGGGCGTTAGTGGTCCGGCTTACGTACTTATTGCTGCTCTGATGTTGAATCCAACTGCGGCGCTACTGCTTGGCGTACTTTTCTTCCTGCTGATTCTTACCCCTGTGGTGGCGCGATGATTAACTTTTCAAAGGTTTCTCTCATATATCCAAACTCGCAACGAACAATCATTGAAGATGTGAGCTTTGAGGTAAATGAAGGAGAGTTTGTTCTACTTATGGGTCATACCGGAGCTGGGAAAAGCTCAGTACTCCGCTTAATCAATGGTTTAGTTCCACATCACACAGGTGGCATTCTTTCGGGCAGTATCTCAGTGGCGGGTAGATCCACCTCTACTTTAAAGCCCGGCGAACTTGCTGATGTCGTAGGAATTGTTGGGCAGAATCCTGCAAACACTTTTGTATCTGACATAGTTGAAGATGAGATTGCATTTTCCCTGGAAACCCTTGGAATTGCTCCAGATGTAATGCGCAAAAGGGTTGAAGAGGTTTTAGATCTGCTGGCCCTTACTCCCCTTCGTCGCAAAAACATCTCAGAGTTAAGTGGTGGCGAGCAGCAACGCGTTGCAATTGCCGCCGCATTAGTTGCTAATCCCAAACTGCTTTTATTGGATGAACCAACAAGTGCCCTAGATCCGATTGCTGCAGAGGAAGTTCTATCAATTCTCCACCGCCTGGTTCATGACTTAGGACTGACAGTTATACTTTCCGAGCATCGACTTGAAAGAGTAATTCAATTTGTCGATCGGATTATTTTGATTCATGGTGATGGATCTTTGGAACTTGGCACAGCAGAGGAAGTTATGCGCAGCTCCCCTATCGCACCACCATTGGTTGAATTGGCTAGAGCTTTAAATATGCCAACCATTCCATTGAGCGTTAGAGAGTTTAGGAAACTAGCTCCGAGAATCGAAATAGGAGAGAATGTAGGCAGCTCCGGTCACAATTCACTTGGTGAAGTTCTGCTTTCAATAAATGAATTGAGCGCGGCATATGAAGATTCACAGCGTGCCTATGCTTTATCAAAGGTAAATCTAGAGATTTGTGCGGGCGAGATTGTGGCCCTAATGGGAAGAAACGGAGCTGGCAAAACTACCCTTCTAAAGTGCGCTGTTGGACTGGCGCCAGTTATCGAAGGTCAGGTACGGGTTTCCGGTAAAAACCCAGCACACCTAGAAGGTCCGGACCTGATCAAAAATGTTGGATACGTACCACAGGAGCCAACTGATTTACTTTACGGGCAAAGTATTTTGGAAGAGTGCGCTCTAGCTGATCGCGACAATAATGTTGCCGAGGGTTCCACATTGGAAATCTATAAATCCTTGATGCAGATCCCTGACTTGAGTTCACATCCCCGGGATGTCTCTGAGGGTCAACGTCTTGGTCTAGCTTTAAGCATCATTCTCTCTGCGCAACCTCCACTAATTGTTTTAGATGAACCAACTAGAGGTTTGGATTACCAAGCCAAGAAAACTCTGGTTCAAACTCTGAAGCAAGTTGCCGCTCAACAACGGCGCGCGGTTCTAATCTCGACCCACGATGTCGAACTGGTAGCAGAGGTAGCCGATCGCGTGCTCTTTTTGGCAGATGGCGAGTTGATTGCTGACGGAACTACGGCTGAAGTTTTGAACGCCTCTCCTGCATTTGCCCCGCAAGTGGCCAAGGCCTTGCCCCACACAAATTGGATTACAGTTGAAGAAGCAGAGCGGTATTTCAATGCAAAAAATTAATTTCCTGCCCCTTTTAGTGGGTTCAATCTTGGGGTTTATCGCTTTTACTTGGCCGCTTTATATACCTGACTCACATTTTCCACTTTTCCAACCGGGTAATGCGCGAGTACTTGCATTGTTGATTGCCTTTTTTGCTGTGGCTTTGATCGCTATTGAGATTTCCCGTGGCGCGATGGATGCTAAAGCTGTTGCCATTCTCGGTGTTCTATCAGCCTTGATTGCAGCTTTGCGATTAGTTGGTGCAGGAGCAGTTGGCGTAGAACCCATGTGGTTCCTTCTGATCCTGGCTAGTTACGCATTTGGCGCGACCTTTGGATTTTCACTTGGTGTTGTTTCACTGGCAGCTTCAGCTTTTTTAACTGGTGGCATCGGACCATGGTTACCCTTTCAAATGCTGTCAGCCGGTTGGATTGGAATGCTTGCCGGCGCATTTTCCCATTTGAATTTTCGGAAATTTAAGTTGAGATCAGAGATTTTGCTCCTAGTATCGTTAGGAGTGGTCGCTTCTTTGATATTTGGTCTACTTATGGATTTGCAGCTTTGGCCATGGCTAACTGGCACCGATACCCAACTTTCCTTCATTGCCGGTGCGTCTATAATCGAAAACATACAGAGATTTTTACTCTTTCATTTAACAACAGCATTAGCTTGGGATCTGCCTCGCGCATTAACTACTGGGGTTCTGATTTCCCTGACCGCCCGTCCGATTCTAAATTCATTTCGAAGAGCCCGACTGCGTTTAAACCTTACTTCACATGAGATTCAACCAAAGGCGAACGTTTAATAACAGCGCTACTCGATCTACCTCGAACATCAACCACAACTTCGCTACCTATTTCCAATTTTCTATTCATTAAAGCCAGTGCAATTCCAGTTTTTAAAGTTGGGGAAAAAGTTCCGCTTGTTACCTCCCCGATTACCTGTCCTGCTTCATCCAAAACCTTCATTCCAGCTCTAGGAATGCCTCGGTCGGAAATCATTAAAGCCTGAAGGGTTCTGTGAGCTTTATTGGCTTTTTGTTGTTGCAAAATGGGCTTGCCCCAAAACTCTTTTTCCCATGCCACAGCCCAACCGGCACTTGCCTCTACGGGGGTTATCTCCATTGAAAGTTCATGGCCGTGCAATGGATATCCCATCTCGGTACGCAAAGTATCGCGGGCACCAAGTCCGGCAGCCCGCCCACCTTGTTCTTTAACCAATGAGAGTAATCTGTTCCAGACCGGCAATGTTTCATCCCATTTGGTTAGGATTTCATAACCTAATTCTCCGGTATACCCAGTGCGACAAAGAGTTATTTCAAAACCTTCAATCTGCGCCTTCTTAAATGACATGTAATCTAAATCGATTGCAATACCAAGAGCATTCAAAATCTCATTAGATTTTGGTCCTTGCAAAGCTAAAACTGAAAACTCTCTATGTCTATCGCTAATCTCAATTCCGGCAGGTTTTGCAGCATATAGTCGTTTTACAACCTCGGCCGTATTCGCTGCGTTTGGAATCAGGAATATCTCTCGATCTGAAAAACGGTAGGCAATCAGGTCGTCAATTACGCCACCCGAAGCAGGGTCACAGATTAAGTTGTATTGCGCCTCTCCATCTTTCAGCCGTTGCAAATCATTGGTCAAAACCGAGTTGAGAAACGCAAGAGCACCTTCGCCCTGTACGGTGACTTTGCCCAAGTGGGAAACATCAAATACTCCTATCGCTTGGCGCACCGCCTGGTGTTCATTCAATACGCCCCCACCATTTACTGCTGGGTACTCAATAGGCATCTCCCAGCCGCCAAAGTCAGCCAGTTTGGCTCCGGCACTCTTGTGAAACTCATGTAATGGCGAATATTGACTCACTCCAATAACCTAGCCCAATGCCATCAATTAATGCGACAGATAGTTCAGCAATCAACGATGTCTTGGTAATCGGATTTGCAAGAGACAAGAAGAGCAAGAAATTCTCACTGGAAACCGGAGAGTTAACCTTTGACGCCGCCCCAGTTATTGAGGCTTTAGATGATTTAGGTGCCACGGCGGCTGCTGATGAAGTCATCAAACTCCCCGGCAACGCTACAAAACTTGTCGTATTGACCGGCTTGGGACAGACTCAGAAAAACTACGGACATGAAACCTTGCGTCGTGCAGCTGGCGCGGCAGCTCGCTCCCTGTCAGGTCATAACAGTGCAACATTTGCTCTTCCTGCCAACTCACTTTCAGAGTTCACAGCAGTTGCTGAAGGTGCGCTGCTAGGAGCTTATGCTTTTGATGAGTTTCGCGGAACTTCAAAATCAGATCGTAAACCAGCGCTAAAGAAGATTAGTGTTCATAGCAAAAGTGCAAAGAAGTCAGATTTTGCAAAAGCTTTGAAACGTGCCGAAGTAATTGCTAAGTACACCCATATTGTTCGCGATTTAATCAATACCCCGCCTAGTCACTTAACTCCAGATTCCTTTTGTCAGCGTTTTAAGAAGTTAAGTACTGGCAGCAAGGTCAAGGTTGAGATTCTCAAAGATGATCAATTACGCAAACTTGGGTATGGCGGAATAATTGGTGTTGGTCAGGGATCGGCAAATAAACCACGCCTACTGCACCTCTCATACACTCCTAAGAAATCTGGAAAGAAACTAACCCGTTATGCCTTGGTAGGAAAAGGGATCACCTTTGATACCGGTGGACTTGCTTTGAAACCAGCTCAAGGGATGGAGGCAATGAAATCCGATATGAGCGGAGCTGCCGCTGTATCTGCTGCAATACTTGCGATAGCGGAATT
>JAURMX010000053.1 GCA_030830475.1 Candidatus Nanopelagicales bacterium | reverse complement strand
CCAAGCAGATCAGCCATTGCTTCTACCTGTGAAAAATCTCCATTGGTTCCACGACCACCTGAGATAACAATCTTTGCCTCAGTTAGCTCTGGGCGGCCACCCTTTGCAGCTGGCTGTGTACCGGTGATCGTCACCAACTTTGCAGAATCACCGATTGTAAGTGTGAGTTTTTCAATCGCAGGAGTTGCAGATGTAGCACTTGCTTCAACCGCACTTGGTCTAACAGTAATAACTGGAGTTCCGACCTTTACCTTTGATGACACTGTAAATGAACCACCGAAAACAGATTGAGTAGCGCCAAGATCAGAGGTTAGGTCAACCGCATCTGTGATTACTCCGCCACCGATACGAACCGCCAAACGACCCGCTATCTCTTTACCTCTTGCAGTAGATGGAATCAAAACCGCCTTGGGAGTTTGCTCTTTAACAATCTGAGCTAACGCATCAACTAGAGCTGGAACTCCATGACGAGAAAAATCATCGCTCTCCACCAATACAACTTTTTCAATCTCTGTGTTGGATAGTTGAGCGGCCAGTGCATCGCCTTGACCAGATGGGGCTAGAACTACCGCGGTTACTGAACCCGCTCTTTTGCCTAGAGTCGCTAATTCGGCAGCGGTTTTTGAGATTTTGCCACCGTCATGATCAGCCAAAATCAATACATTACTCATAATCACACCAATCGCTTCTCTGCCAAGTAATCAGCCAACTTCGTTCCAGCATCGCCAGAATCCTCAATCTTTACACCTTTTTCTCTAGGTGGGCGGGCTTGAGCATTTTCTACAACGCTCCATGCTCCCGCACTGCCAACCTCATTTGCAGATAGAGAGATATCTGCCAGAGATTTACTTTCAATTGTTTTTTTCTTCGCCGCCATAATTCCCTTAAAGGATGGGTAACGTGGCTCGTTAATCTTTTCAATAACGCTGATGACGCATGGAAAGTTAGCTGTCATATTCTCTACGCCGCTTTCAGTCATGCGGGCAATTTCGACATTCTTAGCTGTCGCATCGACTTTGACTGAGCCGGCAAAGGTGAGCTGTGCCCAACCTAAACGCTCCGCCAACATTGCAGGAACAACACTCATTCTGGCATCAGTTGATTCAGTGCCACAGAAAACCAAATCAAAACCACCGCTCTTAATTACCTCTGCTAGAACTTTTGAGGTTGCGATGGCGTCAGAACCAGCTAGAGCCGCATCGGTTACCAAAACCGCATCATCGGCTCCCATTGATAAACCTTTACGGATCGCTTCAGATGCACGATCTGGTCCCATCGAGATCAACGTGATGGTGTGTTCTGGCGAATCTTTGCCTTCATTTAACGGCTCTACGATTCTCAGCGCCTCTTCGATCGCATATTCATCAAGATCATTTAGTACCGCATCGACACTTTCACGATCCAAAACACCATTGACCATTTTTTTCTCGGCCCAAGAATCAGGCACTTGCTTGACGCAGATAGCAATCTTCATGGCGGGTATGTTACTGGTCAGTAATCTAGCTCTCCACTCGGCCTTCCTCGAATAGTTAGGCGCTGATGCTTAGATAGCAAAGTGAAACCAGCCAATCCCCACATATTGGGAAGCCATGTTGTGACTGGCGGAACTGATTTCGCGATCTGGGCCCCAGCCGCAGATGCGGTCGAGTTATGCCTCTTTGACCAGCGTGAGTCTGAAAATGGAAGTTGGAAATGGGTTGAAACCAAATTCTCCTTGGCCCACCGCGAAGGTCCAATCTGGCATGGACACCTTTCTGGAATTGGCCCTGGTCAACATTACGGCTATCGCATCTATGGCCCTTGGCAACCTGAGCAAGGTTGGCGTTTCAACCCCGCCAAAGTTTTGCTAGATCCATACACACATCAAATTAGTGGCGATGTTATTTATGCCCCAGAGATTTTTGGCCACCATGCGACGGATCATCTTGGTAATGGAGATCTAAATCAGCTAGATGAACGAGACTCCTTAGGTTTTGTACCACTTTCGGTAGTAACCGCCACCGCTCCTCGAATTATTAATAGACCGCGGACTTCCTGGAAGAAGAGCTTCATTTATGAGGCGCATGTTCGTGGATTAACCGCAGACAACACCGAGATTCCAATAAATGAACGTGGTAGTTACAAAGCGTTAGGTCATCCATCAACAATTCAACATTTGCAACGTTTGGGGGTTACCGCACTTGAGTTGTTGCCGATTCATCAATTCGTAACTGAGGTTCACACTAATGCTAGAGGTCGGCAAAATTATTGGGGTTACAACCCCTTAGCATTTAGCGCTCCGCATAAGGCTTATGCATCTAGCGAAGATCCGATTGCAGAGTTACAAAGGGCTGTTGATGCGCTTCATGATGCCGGCATAGAGGTAATTCTTGATGTGGTTTACAACCACACCGCCGAAGAAGGGGTTAGCGGTCCCACATTCTGCTTCAAAGGCATCGACAACAAAGCCTTTTATCGGCATTCCGACCATGGAAATTACGAGGATGTAACCGGTTGCGGAAACACAATTGACTCGCAAAACCCTTTCGTCACCAGAATGATTATTGATTCCCTGCATTGGTGGAGCCAGGTAATCGGAATCGATGGATTTCGCTTTGATTTAGCCACAGCTATCTCACGCAACAGCGAGGGAATAGATACCCACGGATTATTGATTTCATCTATCTGCTCAGACCCAATACTCCGAGAGCGAAAATTGATCGCTGAACCTTGGGATGTTTCAGGTTACGCTTTAGGTGAATTCCCTCATCCGTGGCGGGAATGGAATGATGCGTATCGCGATGCAACCCGACAATTCTGGCTCGCCGATAGCGCCCGCGGACACAGCAATGGTGTATCGGATTTGGCATCAAGGGTCGCCGGTTCAAATGATGTCTTCTACTACCGCGGGCCAACCTCATCTATCAATTTTGTTACTGCGCATGATGGCTTCACGCTTCGTGATTTAGTTTCCTTTAACAACAAACACAATGGCCCAAACGCCGAAGATAATCGCGATGGTAGTGAGCAAAATAGATCATGGAATGTTGGATTCGAAGGTCCAACAGATGATCCAGACATAAATTCAAAACGTATCCAATTACAAAAATCTATCTTGGCAACCTTGCTACTCTCTTCCGGTGTCCCAATGCTAAATATGGGCGATGAGGTATCTAGATCTCAAAATGGATCCAACAATGCTTACTCTTTGTCGACCCAGGACCAGAGCGATAACTGGGAAAACTTTCTGGGTGGGTGGAAATTGAATTGGAATCCGAATCCTCAGCAAGAAGACTTGATTGAGACCGTTGCCGCTCTATCTCGAATTAGGACCAGCTACATGGTTGATGCTGCAGAGCAGTTTTATACCGGCGAAATCGATCAAGATACCAACCGCAAAGATGTTGCCTGGTTTGACCGGGATGGTAATGAGATGAGTCAAGATAATTGGCAGGACAGCTCAATACGCCATTTAGCATTTAGCGTCGATGCCACCCATAATCAAGGGTTATTCATAGTCTTAAATAGTGCAGATCAGGATTATGAATTCACTTTGCCTAATCAGGATTGGGGTGATTCATTCCGCACCGTTTTCAATTCAGCAGAGTCCATAAATGAATTCAGTCCCACACTGAAAAAACCCAAAGATAAAATTATGGTAAGCGCATTAAGCGTTCAGGTTTGGCTAATTAATCGACATCAAACATCACCGTGACTGTTGAGGTGATGGTCTTTTCAATGGTTTGAGTGTCGTAATAACCGCCAGCTGAGGTATCAACTGAATCTGGCGAAGTAACTTGGAATGGACCCGAGCGTACGCTCGTCACATTGCCTACCTTCCCGCCAGTTGCTTTCACAATCGCTTCAGCACGAACCTTTGCATCCTCCATCGCCTGTTCGAGAAGCTGAGGTCGAAGTTCATTCAACTTAGAGACGTAGTACTGGGGACCGTAATTAGAAACGTTAACCCCTGATTGCAGCAAATCGCCTATACCGTTACTTAACTTTGAAACCAACTCCACGTCATCGGTGCGAACCGTAATGGTTCGAGAAGCGCGATAATTTAAAATTCGACCCGTGCTATTTCCATTCGAATACTCTTCTTGCGGATATGCGGAAACAGATCCAAACTCAATGCCTTCGAGTGAAATCCCACCATCTGTTAAGTATTGAGTCACTGATTTTGTAGCCGCTTCAACTTTGCGTACTGACTCTGACAAAGTTGGCGCAATCTGTTCAGCATTCAAAGACCAGACGGCACGATCAGCTGTTGCATTTACTCGAGCTGAGCCGGTGACCGAGATTCCTTCATTAGAGCGAGCAGCAAAACCTGAACCCACTTGATTCAATCCGAGGCCCATTGCAACCGCAATTATCGCAGCAGCGACAATTAATGAAATAGACTTTTGCTTCTCATTTTCACTCATACTTTAAGTTTACTCCCGACAACTTCTGGACATCTCTCTTCTCTCTCCCGTTATTCCATTCAAACAGGCTCGAAAACCACCCCATTCACAGGGAAAAACCGCCGCTTTTTAACAGCGAAAAATCAGGGTAGGCTCAGCCCCAGTCCAACGCTTATCAGTACCCGCTTGATGGCTTTTGCTTGAATCGGTATCGCTGTAGAACGGAAAGACTGGCGAACGTGGAGTTCACGTTTGTCCCCAATAAATACCGAAGGAAAGTAAATGGCAACAGGTACAGTTAAGTGGTTCAACTCTGAAAAGGGTTTTGGTTTCATTGCTGTTGATGGCGGTGGACAAGATGTATTCGTTCACTACTCAGCTATCCAGGGAAATGGCTACAAGTCCCTTGAAGAAGGTCAGTCAGTTTCATTTGAAGTAGTCCAGGGTCCAAAAGGTCCTCAAGCTGATCAAGTAACTGCCAACTAAACCAAATAACTAGTTGTAGAAAAGCCTCGGGGTAACCCGGGGCTTTTCTATTTTCCGGCTTTTGCTTTGGCTTTGGCCTTGGCTTTTGCTTTTGTTTTGGCTTTTGCGACAGCCTTCACGGGCGATAAATCCTTGCCAACTTTCCAAGCGTCAAGGTATCGCCAGGGATAAAGCACGCCTCTTCGAATCTCCCAATCACCTGGCTTTGTGGGATATGAGATTCCAAAGTGCAAATGAGGTTTTGTTCCTCTCGCACTTCCAGTTGATCCGACTTCACCTAGTTTTTGTCCAGCCATCACGACTACACCAGAGGCAATTCCAAGTTCGATTTTCGAAAGATGAGAACCGTAGTAGCGAACTCCATCCTCTCCAATAATAGAAATTGATAATCCGCCGCGATCTTTACCTAAATTGGTTTTTCCACTCCAAATATCCTTTGTGTTGACATCCTCAACAACACCATTGATGGGCGCGACAAAGGAGCAACCAAGTTTGGCTTGAATATCAGTAGCAGGGTAGTCATGATGGTACTTTCCATAACTACTCTTACAGTTCGCTACAGGATAAACATAGACTGGTGCTGCACGAGCCGGAACAACAGGAATTAAAGCCAAAACCAAAACGCCAATCAATCTCTTCACCGTAACGCCGCCTTGTCTAGTCGCGCCGTCACAATCATGTGCGGCACAGTTAAGGCCCACACTACGACTAGTGAGAGCCACAGATACTCATCGCTTAGTTTCCCAGGTGTAAATAAAGCAATTCCGAGCGACACTATGAGGGTGCCCACAAGGGCTGGAACTCCTGGCAACACCGCTTGGCGGAATGCCTTTGCGGGCTGATTTATTCTTAAGGAATCTTGAGAGTTCTTGAGATTTAAAGTTAGACGAGCTGTGTGACGCATGGCGTGCCAGGTGCCGAAGTAAGCAGCAAAGGCAACTAATGGTGGAGTAAAAAAAGCAAGAAGCAACAACAGGTTGATATCAATCAGATCCCTCCAGCGCCGGTTTGCCGCCAAAATCAAAACTGTAATTAAATATAAGCCTGTCACAAGGTTTGTTAACTCCTGATCTAATCCCCCATGCCAATTAATCAGCTCGTCATTTACGGCGGCGAGAGCAGAGGTGCTCTCTTTATTGGTCAGAGGTATGACAACAGGCAGAGAGCCTGCTGTAACTGCGTAAAGAACCTGAGCCAATCTATTTGCTCGCACAGAGCCTCTGGCATGTTCGAGCTCGTTAATGAAAGCGGTATCGCCAATTCCAAAGTGGAATGCACTCATGACCACCACACCAATGAATCCATAAACATTCCATTGCAGAATCGCAAATACAGATAAAACTGCAATAAAAACGTAAACCAAAATGAATAAACTCATGCGCTTGATGGAGGTGCGGGGCAAAGTAACTAAATGATCAAGAGCGCCATGCGGAATACCGACCGCCAATGCCAGCAAAGCTATTACTACCTGCCATGAAATCTCTGTTTCATCAATGAGCTGTGCGAAAACTAGTGAAAGCAAAATGACTACCCCTACCGCGATGCTGGAAAAGTTCCGGGTTCGGGTAAACAGCTTCACCTGTGCTTCCGACATACTCGCAAGGTAGCAAAATCTATTACCTGATGTGAGAAACTATTGAAATGTCGCAAGGGCTAGCACTTGAAAACTGGTCGTACTTAGCCATGCTGCTATTTGTTGTAGCTGGTTCATGGTGGTTGGAGTTTGCCTTCAAGATTAAGGTGCTGCGTCGGCCACGCTTGGCTCTAACCGCAATCGTCCCAGTAAGCATTTTTTTCTTGATTTGGGATGCCTTTGCCATCAACCAGAATCACTGGGATTTTGATGACAACCAAATGCTGGGCATCTATGGCCCTTTCAGCATCCCACTTGAGGAGTACCTTTTCTTCTTCATCATTCCGCTGGCAGCTTTGCTAACTCTTGAAGGTGTTAAATCCCTTTTACAAAAGGTGAAGCGATGAGATTTGAGCTCACCTATACGCAAATAACGGTTTATGCCTTAATCATCACCATATTTTTCGATATGTTCGTGACAAGGAATTCACTTCTCTCTACCTTACGTTTTTGGATTAGTTACTCGATCATCCTGCCCTTTCAACTTGTGACTAATTGGTGGCTCACAAGCCGTGAGATAGTCACCTACAATCCGGATTCAATTATGGGATTGCGAATCGCTGGCGCACCCTTCGAAGACTTGATCTTTGGCTTTGCAATGATTTTGGCGGTCATGAGCGCTTGGGAGAAATTGCTGAAGATTAAGACTCCGAAATAGCCAGTCAAAACTGTTTTACATTTCGATTTTTTTAATCATTGTCCCTGCCTCTGAGACTCTAAAGCCCCAGACAGTGCTGAAGAATTGCGTTGACATCAAGACTGGCAAAGCACGACTTGTTAAGTCAACTGTCAATTGAAGCCTCAGCGGGCCGGTCTTTCGGTTGATGATAGCTGCAAGTGATACCGGAGCTGAGATTTACAGTGGAGCCAGCAATGTTCCTGGAGTCACGACACAAATCCCGGGCACAATTTTGACGGTCAATCAGGTTGGGTAGCATTAGCACGCCCTAGGGGCGGTAGCTCAGTTGGTTAGAGCCCCGGACTCATAATCCGGTCGTCGTCGGTTCGAGCCCGACCCGCCCCACCAGGGAACTTCGCTCTCAGTATTCTTTATAAATATGCAATCTGACGATTCATGACTTTATCGCCCTGCCCTGTTATTGTCCTGCGTAAGCAATAACCCTCGTATTGATGAAAGGCAAGAATGAAGAGATCACAGTTGATCGCAATTGGTGCGCTATCCGCTCTCGTCCTATCACTTCTCTCAGTTGTCGCCCCTGCTCAAGCTGCGCGCGATTTGAAAGGTAAAAAGTGCGGAAAAGAAGGTTTAGTGCGCACTATTTCTGGAGTTACCTATACATGTGAACGCGTTAACGGCAACCTTCAGTATGCGCAAGGTCGAAAACTATCTGGCACCCTAAATGTACTCTGCACCCCTCAAGAGCTTTGGTGCGTTGAAATGACAAAAGCATTTCAAGCCAAAACCGGTATTACAACTAAATTTATTCGCTTATCCTCTGGAGAAGCATTAACTCGACTCGTAGCCTCCAAAGGCAACCCTGAGTTCGATGTGTGGACTGGAGGTCCAAACGACAGCCACATTGCAGGAAGAATTGCTGGAGTTCTAGATACTTACAAATCTCCAACCAGAAACATGTTGAAGTCGCAATTTAAAGATGATGAGGGATACTGGACAGGTATCTACATGGGAGCGCTTGGTTTTTGTTCTAACACCAACGAATTGAAACGAATTGGGCTTAAGGCTCCAACAAGCTGGAATGACCTGTTGAACCCTAAATACAAAGGGAACATCATGATGGCTCACCCTGGTACCTCTGGAACTGCCTATACAGCTCTGTGGTCACAAGTACTTCGTCTTGGCAGCGAAGACAAAGCTATTGAATATATGCAAGAGTTAAATAAGAACATTCTTTCGTACACCAGAAGTGGCGCTGGACCAACCGGACCACTCGGACGTGGTGAAGTTGCAACTGGACTTGTCTTCTCGCACGATTGCACAGCTGCGATCTTGCGTGGCAACCCGCTTGTAGTCTCATTCCCTAAAGAAGGAACTGGATTTGAGATTGGTGGAATTGCTCTTGTAAAGGGCGCCCGTAATCCAGATGCCGCAAAGGCGTATATTGACTTTGCGTTGTCCGCCGAAGCCCAAAATATTGGGCCTGCTAAGGCGGAGTCTTTCCAGATTCTGACAAATCCAAATGCAAAGTACGATCGACGCATGGTGAACTTAAAGAAGGTCACCTTGCTTGATTACCAAGCAGAGGCCGCAGGTGTTGCTGCTTCAAAATTGAAGGCTCGCTTTGATAAGGAAGTCGCACTGACATCTTCCGCAAAGTAAGTCTCAAGAAATCAAGGTAGTTCCAAAGAGGGTTCTGATTTAATTCAGAACCCTCTTTGTTAAGACATAGGGGTATAACTCAGTGAAATCAAGTGGCGCCAAGTACGACATCTTTACCAAGTTGGCCCTATTGCTAGTAGTAGTAATTGTTGGCTTTTTAATCGTGCTGCCTCTTGTAAACATATTGGTTTACTCCACCCAGCCTTCGGGAAGTGCAATAGTCACAGGCGCGTTTTCAGACATTGTCACTAGAGAAATAATTTGGAATACCTTAAAACTTGGCGTCGCAGTGGCCTTCTTGGGGACGGTACTTGGATTCATCATGGCTTATACCCAAGCACGTGTTGAATTCCGAGGAAAAAGGATTTTTCACGTAATAAATTTGGTTCCGATAATTTCTCCACCATTTGCTTTCGCTACTGCAATCATTGTGCTTTTTGGCCGCAGTGGCATGATCACGCGTGGAATTTTTGATTGGCGCCCCACGCTTTATGGTTTTCCTGGATTAGTTTTAGTTCTTACCCTTTCTTTCTTTCCAATTGCATATATGAATCTTCTTGGAATGTTAAGAAGTCTAGATCCGGCTTTGGATGAAGCTGGGTCAAGCTTGGGTGCAAATAAATGGCGGATTTTTCGCACCGTTACTTTACCCTTGTTGATCCCTGGCTTTGCGGGATCTTTTTTGCTTTTGTTCATTGAGTCTATTGCTGACTTGGCTAATCCCATAATTATTGGTGGTAATTACACAGTTCTTGCCTCTAGAGCTTACATGGCCATTAACGGCGACTATGACATCTCTTTAGCTGCCGGCTACTCCAGTCTTTTATTATTGCCAGCCCTGATTGTCTTTTTAATACAAAGGTATTGGGCACAGAAGAAGAGTGTTGTTTCAGTTACTGGAAAACCAAGCGGTCGACCAACCCTTGTCACTTCAAGATTTGCGAAGAGTTTCTTACTAACTGTAACTACTTTGCTTACATCATTAATTATTTTGGTGTACGCCACTGTAATTCTGGGGGCATTTGTTCAGATTATCGGGGTAAATAATGAGTTCACACTCTCGCACTTCCAGTACCTCCTTGGAGGTTTTGCAAATGCAGCAATAAGAACAACCACTTTCTTAGCCCTGATAGCAACTCCGATAGCAGGAATTTTTGGAATGCTCATCGCTTGGTTGGTAATCAGAAAAGTGAAGAGAGGATCTGAAGCTTTAGATTTTATGGGTATGTTGGGGATCGCTGTTCCAGGAACTGTAATCGGAATTGGCTATGCGATCACTTATAACGATCCTGTAAAGATAGGTGGAGTTACCATTTTTCCTCAAGTGGCCGGAGGTGCAGCAATTCTTGGTGGCTCTATTGCCATCATTATGGTCTATGTCATTCGCTCTAGCCCAGCGGGGCAAAGATCCGGTATTGCCCAACTGCAACAAATTGATCCTGCTATAGAAGAGGCATCTGCATCACTAGGTGCATCAGGCGGCAAGACATTTCGTCTCATAACATTGCCATTAATCAGTGGAGCCTTTTTATCTGGCTTGATGTACGCCTTTGCGCACTCGATGACCACACTCTCCCCGATTATCTTCCTGGTCACTCCAGATACCTCAATTCTCACTCAAAAAATCTTGGCTGAAGCTGATCAAGGCCGTTATGGCAATGTCTTTGCACTCTGCTGCATTTTGATTGTTTTAATCATGGTTATCGGAGGTTTAATCAACCTCTTTGTAAGAAGGACTCAGGTTTCAGTCGATCGCCCAATGGTCGCAGGACGCTAAGGAGAGATAATGTCAAGCAAAACCGGCAGCCTAAGAGTTGAACGCCTAACAAAGGAATTTGGCAATGGCAAAGAGAAGGTCGTAGCGGTCCACAAACTTTCGCTTACCATCAATCCGGGCGAGTTTGTGACACTGCTTGGACCATCTGGTTGCGGTAAGACGACTGCTCTTCGCATGATTGCTGGATTTGAGACCCCCACATCTGGTGAGGTTTTGCTCGATGGAGAAAATTTAGTTTCAATGACCCCTGATAAGCGTCCAATGGGAATGGTGTTCCAGTCATATGCACTCTTTCCACATATGACGGTTTTTGACAACGTTGCTTACGGCTTACGCATCAAGAAAATGTCTAGCGCAGAGATTAAATCTGCGGTTGCTGAAGTTTTGGAGTCAATGAGTCTTTCGCATCTAGCAAATAGAGCTCCTAATCAACTCTCAGGAGGCCAGCAACAACGTGTTGCTTTAGCTCGCGCTATGGTGGTGCGTCCAAAAGTGTTGCTCTTTGATGAACCACTTTCTAACCTGGATGCCAAATTACGCGCCCAAATGCGTATTGAAATCCGTAATATTCAACGCCGACTTGGAATAACCAGCATTTTCGTGACTCATGATCAAGATGAGGCGATGAGCCTTTCTGATCGCATTGTTGTAATGCGTAATGCGGTAGTTGAACAGGTGGGAAATCCAGATGAGGTTTACCGACGCCCTGCTTCGGTTTTCGTCGCTGACTTCATTGGACGTTCAAATTTCCTTAAAGTAGAAGGGGCCAAGAAAGCCCGCTCCGGCAAAGCCTCTGTAGTTGTTGGCGGAGTAGAGCTTGAGGTGGCCGCTCAAGAAGATGCATTGACCTCCAAGCATCCAGTTCTCTTGGTGCGCCCCGAGTCAATCTCAGTTACTGCCTCTAAATCAGCAAAACCTGGCAAGAGCGAAGGTGTGGTCTCAAATGTTGTGTTTTACGGAAACCATGTTGAGTACACCTTAAATACCGATGAAGGCGTTATTTTGGCGGTTGTTTCAGATCCAATCTATGAGGAAATAGTTCCGGTTGGAAGAGTCGCTAAGTACTCCTTCGATGAAGATCGCGCATGGTTGCTTCCCTCTGAATCTGAACAAGCCACAAAGGAGGATCAGGAGTGAGCAAGCCAAATTACTTTAGATATTCAGCTTACGCACTTATTGCGATCGGACTTATCAATCTTCGCTACCAAAGTGGTAAATCTGATCTAAATACAACTACATTTCTAATCGTTGGTACTGGAGTTGTAATTTTTGCATTGACCTATTTAAATTTCGGCAAGAAATTTTTATCCTCCTTGGCTGGAAAGGTAATCGTTTCATTGACAGCAATTGCTGCTGGACTATTAGCAATACTCAACTAGCATCAAATAAATGTCACAACCCTTGACCTTGCCAGAAATCAAAACCCGTTGGAACGAGGTTTTGGATTTGGTGGAGCAGGAGAATCGTGTTGCCTGGCTCGCTTTTTTTGACGCCCGCTTAGTTTCTTTTGATAAAAAACAACTTAAATTAAGTTTTGTGGATGCTGAGAAGTTGAGTGGAGTTCATGACTTTAAAGCTGTGCGCAAGGAATCACATCGCAAAGTGCTTGAACAGGCGTGTGTTGAGATTTTTGGAGAGCAAATCGAGATAATAGCGGAGTGATTCGACCGCGTTTTCTCTCCCCACTACTAGCGATTGTCTTAACCGCTACCCTTCTTTCTCCAGCGCAGGCAGCCAAAGCATCTTCCACCTTTAATTTGGTTCAGACCCCTGCATTTCCAGAGTACAAAGTAACTTTTCATGGCGTGATCAAACCTAAAGTAAAAAATGCGGTAGTAAGAATTGATGTTAAATTGGGCAACATCTGGAGCGATACAAGATTACGAACAAAATCAACACCTAGCGGCGCTTGGAAGGTTCAAGCCCGTGCGACCGCCCTTGCTGGAAAAGCAACTTACCGGGCTCGGGTAGCTATCGGATCAAAAACTTTAGTCACCAGAACCCGCTCAATACTTATTGAATCAGCACCAGAAATTAATACGCCAGATGAGTTAATAGCTTTGACTGGCCCAGGTGGTCGTATACACGGAACAGATGTAAGCCGATGGCAACATCCCGGGGATAAGCCCATTGATTTCGTGAAGATGTATGAGGCGGGAATTCGATTTGTAATAATAAAAGCCTCCGATACCCGCGATGATTCAGATGCATTAGCGCTTAAGTACTTACTAATGAATCGAAATGCGGCACAAGCGGCCGGTATTTACACCGGTTACTATCACTATGCAATTTTGCCAAATACTACAGATCGTAACGCAGTGATTAGAGATGCACAGGCTCAAGCTCAAAAAGCGATATGGCGTCTATCCAGTCTTGGTGGCTACACAGAAAAAGATCTTCCTTATGCATTGGATTTAGAAAATAACTGCGTAGCTTCCTCTGGAAGTCGCTGTACAAAGTACGCACCTAAAGCACTTGTTACATTGTGGGCGGAAACTTGGATGGAAACCATGCATGAAAAGACTGGCCGCAAGCCATTTTTCTACTCTTATCCGACATTCTTAGAGCAAGCGATGGTCCGTAGTGAAAAGTTGCGGCAATATCCCTTATGGAAAGCTCAGTATGGTGTGAATCCTGCGGATCCAACCGCTGAGCCTGGTCGTAAGGTTTTTGGTTGTTTCGTTCACTCTTGGTCCACGTCCGATTGCTCATCTTTATGGCAAATCTGGCAGTACTCATCATGTGGAATTGGCAAGAAATATGGGGTTGCATCTACGCGTGTTGATTTAAATGTTTTCCGCGGCGATACCGCCTCATTTTTGCAATTAACCCGCGGTGTATGGACCCCTCAGGCTGGCGATTTAATGCCGGTTAAAGAACCAACCACCATGTTGATTACAGATTTAAAAGCCAGCAGTACAGATAGACCAGTACGGATAAAAGTTGAGGTTAAGCGACCAACTGGAACTCCGGTAATTACCGGTACTGTGGCATTCAGATTAAATGGAGAGCGACCCCCAAAGGTAACTCAAACACCGGCAAGAGATGCTTCCGGGGTTTGGACTTTAACTCTGCGCAATCTGCCAGCGGGTTTAACTGAAGGTTATGTTGCATTTGTTGATCAAACCGGTACTCACGCAGAGATCAGACAGAACATATCTTTCAATCTCGAGCAAGGAGCTGAACCGACTCCAACACCTAAACCAACACCTAAACCAACAAAGGCGCCGGTTGTAGTTGATACCTGCAAAGGGCAAATCAAAAATTAACTCTGCCTTAAGCAGATTTTTTAGCTGCCTTGAGAATTTTATTTTGACGCTCAACTATTAATTGGTACTCCTTAATTGAAGCGCTCCTTTGCGCCTTCCTCCAGCCTAAATGCGGCGCGATAAGGTCTGCGACGAAATCAACTGCATTCAAGCCTTGATCTTTATCTTCAAATGCTATTCGAGTTCTGCGAGATAAGACATCATCAACACTTCTGGCGCCTTCATGGGTAACCGCATAAACAATCTCCGCCCCGATGTAAGACAATCCAGGAATCACCGGCTGAAGAAGTTCGGGATCTTGCTGTGCTGGCGCAAGAACCTCTTCAATTAATGAACCGTAACGATTTAACAGATGTTCAACGGTTGACTCTGGAATTTTGAACTCTTGAGCCAGTTGTGGAATTTGATTCATTAATACTGAGTAGCCCTCAGCACCAATGATCGCCAAGGTTTCAGTCTCAGATTCTGGAACTAAACGTCGAAGATGATTGATAGCTTCATCTACCGCATCCTCCGCCATCACACGATATGTCGTGTATTTGCCACCCGCGATTGATACAAATCCACGGATTGGAGTATCAACAACATGCTCGCGAGAGAGTTTTGTGGTTGGAGAATCAGGATCTGTTGAAACTAATGGTCGCAATCCGGCAAAGACACCAATCACCTGATCTCTTCTTAATTTGGGCTCTAATACGCGATTGGCTTGATTGATTATGTAGCTGACATCATCTGCCGTTGCTAATGGCTCTTCACGACTTTCGTTGTAATCAGTATCAGTTGTTCCGACGATCCACTTATCGCCCCAAGGAATAATGAATAAAACAGATACATCTGTCTTAATGATGACGCCTGATTCAGACTTGATGGCATCCCCCGGCACAACAATGTGAGCACCCTTTGACATGCGAACCGCATAACCTGGCTTAAGACCAAACTTCTCATAAAGCGGATCAGTCCAAACCCCTGCAGCCATTATGGTGGCTTTCGCTTTGACTTCAATAATTTCTTCGCTATCCAAATCTTTTACTTTTGCGCCAACGATGCTTTTGCCATGCTTAATCAACTCTTCGCAACGGGCTCGGGTTGTGATGACCGCTCCGTACTTGGCTGCGGTCCGGGCAATTGTCATCGTATGTCGAGCATCATCAACTTGAGCATCAAAGTATTGAAATCCACCTGTGACTACATCTAGTCGCAGTGAAGGCGCTATCTCGCTAATTCTTTTCTGTGAAAGATGTTTGTGCCATGGCAATGCCCTTTTGAAACCACGTAAAGCGTCATAAAGCGCCATACCTGCACCAACATAGGTGCGCTCTTTGAACTTCTCTTGAAGTGGGTAGAGAAATGAAACTGGCTTAACTAGATGTGGCGATAGGGTGCTGACCATGAGCTCGCGTTCATTTAATGCTTCCCGAACCAGCTTGAAGTCGTACTGCTCCAAATAGCGAAGCCCGCCATGAATTAGCTTGGATGACTTTGAAGAAGTTCCAGAGGCAAAATCTGAGTTCTCAACAAGTGCGACGCGCAAGCCGCGAGAGGCTGCATCTAGAGCAATCCCCACTCCGTTGATTCCGCCGCCAACAACTAGAATGTCAAAATCGGTACTAGCCAAATCGCGCATTGCCTGTTGGCGTTGCTGCTCATTGAGGCTCGAATTTGAAAGCGGCACAGGCTTAGGATACGGCTTATGTCTTACATAGGCTCACTCGACCAGGGAACCTCTAGTACCCGCTTTATCGTCTTTGATGAATCCGGAAAGATTGTCGGTCAGCATCAACTGGAGCACACACAGATCCTGCCTCAAGCTGGCTGGGTCGAACATGATGCCGCAGAAATCTGGCAACGCACCCAAGATGTAATAGCTGGCGCACTCAAAGCGGCCCGCATCTCAGGTCCGGAGTTGTCGGCGATTGGTATTACCAACCAACGGGAAACTACCGTTATCTGGGACAAGCAAACAGGTGAACCTTTGGCCAATGCGATTGTTTGGCAGGACACTAGAACCACAGATTTCTTAAACTTAATTTCTGGTGAGAACCAGTTACTGATCACCCACAAGACCGGCTTGGCTATAGCTCCTTACTTCTCAGGCAGCAAAATCAACTGGTTACTAAATAATGTCCCAGCGGTCCAAGAAGCGGTGACAAACGATCGTGCTCTGGTTGGCACAATTGATAGTTGGCTACTTTGGAATCTTTCCGGCGGTCCTCGTGGCGGAGTTCATTTAACTGATGTAACCAACGCGAGCCGGACCTTGCTGATGAATTTGGAGAGCTTGGAGTGGGATCAGGAGTTGCTGGATATTTTTGGCGTACCTCGCTCGATTTTGCCGCAAATCAGATCCTCCTCTGAAATCTACGCGACCACAGACCCGGCCGGACCAGTTGGTTCTGCCGTTCCAATTGCAGGCATTTTAGGAGATCAGCAATCTGCGATGGTGGGACAGGCCTGTTTTGAAAGAGGCGAGTCAAAAACAACTTATGGCACAGGTAATTTCGCTTTGTTGAATACCGGCACTGAGATTGTCAGATCTAAAAATGGATTACTCACAACGGTCTGTTTCAAATTTGGCAATGAACCTACACGTTACGCACTAGAGGGGTCTGTTGCAGTAACTGGCTCGGCCATCCAATGGCTCAGAGATCAATTACAGATAATCTCTACCGCTCCAGATATTGAACCGCTTGCTAAATCAGTTACTGACAATGGCGGCGTCTACTTCGTCCCGGCTTTCTCGGGGTTGTTTGCACCATATTGGCGAAATGATGCCCGCGGAGTTGTTGTTGGATTAACTAGAGCGGCAACCAAGGCCCACTTAGCCCGTGCCGCACTAGAAGCAATCTGTTACCAAACTCGGGATGTTTTGGACGCGATGTCAGCAGATAGCGGAGTAAAACTTCCTGAAATGCGGGTTGATGGTGGAATTACCGCTAACTCACTTTGCATGCAGATGCAGGCGGACATCATGGGGGTTGATGTAGTCAGGCCACTGATTATTGAAACGACAGCATTAGGCGCAGCTTACGCAGCAGGTTTGGCGGTTGGCGTTTTCAAAGATACCTCAGAGTTGAAAGCTAAATGGCAAGAGGGAATGCGATGGAACGCCGATTTAAATAGTCAATTGGCAACCACGGGATATCAACTCTGGAAGAAAGCAATCTCCAGAACCTTAGATTGGTTGAAGTAAAGCTAAAACGCTTTCAATTTTAACAAGAGCGCGTTTTCGGGGCGCAAAATTGGAGCCGGCAGACCTACCTCTTCTAATGCCGCGCCCGTCAATACCGCCCCGGAATTCAGCCAATCTGGCGCAGATATGGCCATGACCTGCGCCTCCCCTACTTCATTTATAACACTGAGTTGATACTTTTGTTTCGCATTTAGGCCCCGGAAAAACAATTTGGGTGCATGAGAAGCAACAATCGGCTGAAGTTGTACGTAGGAGAAAATACCTTCAGATTTCTGTCCATCAACTACGCCAAAGAGATAGTGTGAAGAATCTGGATAATCCATGCGAATCATCTCGCCAGAATGCAAAAGATTTCTCTCCCTCTTATAAAGCGAAATCCAACTCTTTAACGCCTTCAATTCCTCTTGGCTCAACGCGGTTAAATCACGTTCGAGACCGGCATGACCGAAAAGTGCAGTTGCTGCTCTAAAAGCTAAAGAGAGATCCCGTCCAGTCTGGTGTCCCGGGTTTGAACCTATGTGGGTTCCTAATAGCTCCGGTGGAATGAACTGCATTGTCCAACGTTGCATACGTTGTCTCTCAAGTGCATCGTTGTTGTCACTAGTCCAAAAACGATCCACCAAATCAACAATTCCAAGATCAATTCGGGCACCGCCAGAGGCGCAAGACTCAATCTCTATCCCAGGATGACGTTTTTTCAATTCAGCAAACAAGCGGTACAAACTAATTGTTTGTTTTCTAACCGCTGGATATCCAGCAGAACCAGCATCCACCAGGGTGCGATTATGATCCCACTTGATGTAAGAGATTGGATACTCAGAGAGAATTTTGCTGGTTTGCTCAAGAATGTGATTGAAGACATCAAGTTTTGATAGATCCAGGACTAACTCATGACGCCAGGTTGGTGGAACGCGTCCAGCGACATTCAGAATCCAATCGGGATGGTTTCGATATAGATCTGAATCGGGATTGACCATCTCGCCTTCAAACCAAAGTCCAAACTCCATTCCTTTACCAACAACATAATTAGTAATTGAACCTAAGCCATTGGGCCAGGCATCTTTGCTCACAATCCAATCACCAAGTCCGGCGCGATCATTTCTGCGCGAGCCAAACCAGCCATCATCCAGAACTACCCGCTCTACCCCGATCTCGGCAGCGATATCAACGAGTTGGCGAATCTTGGCTTCGTTGTGGTCAAAGTAAACCGCTTCCCACATATTTAGAGTTAACGGGCGCGGTTTTTTTGGATGAACACTGCGAGCTCTTAAATGCTGGTGCAGAGTATTTGCTAAGCCATCTAAACCTCTGTTGGAGTACCAGGCAAAAAACTCGGGAGCTATGTACTCCTCGCCGGTTTTCAAAATCACCTCACCAGGCAACAAAACTTCGGCTGCCCCGATGCTTTGCACACCTTCATAATTTTTTTCTACACAGTACTGAACATCACCACTCCAAGCCAAAGAGACCGCCCAGGCCTGACCACGCGCGAAATTAGTTTCCGCCTCTAAAGCTATTTGGCCAATTGTGTAGTTGTGACCACTTCGTCCTTCATGAGAATCCCGCACCCATCTTCCGATCTGGATATCTCTACGTTGGGGGTTTCTCTCATTGGACCAACGACCAGCAAAATCCAAGGTTTGCACCGCTTTATCGCTTAGTGGCAACCAATAGAACATTTCATTTAATGTGTAATCCGCGCCATGATTTACAAGTTTCATAGTGGATTTGAGAACACCAAATTTATCAAGTTGTCCGGAGAGTTCTAAAGTTAATTGCGCATCAGCATCATGCAAAGTTGCCCGAAAAGAAATATTGCTACTCTCTAATTTAGTGACAGAAAATCTAGTTGACCAGTCTTGTCCAGCGCGATGACCTGAGATTGTCGGGTAGCCCAACCAACCACGAGAATGCTCTCGCATCACTCCTGGATGTTGTACAGCATCAAAGTCACTGTGAGCTACAGATCTAGTAAAGGGGACATTTTCAAATCCGCCCTCAATGCTGGCGCCCCAATACCGCACCACTAAAGCACCATCGATTACCTCGAGAAAGATATCGACTCCACCATTGGAGAGATGAGCCGTAGCAGACATGCAGGTAGAGTAATACTCATTATGGTGGCAAAGAAATTAGGCGCAGGGGTCACGCGCACAGATCGCACCTTGATGGATGGTCGCACAATTCGTTATTACGACACCAATGGCCAAGTTCGAGAAGCTGTAGATGAAAGACCGGTAGAAGAACAACCTCAGATCGGTGAGATGCGTCTAGACCCGTTAAATAATGAGTGGGTTGTTATTGCCGCACACAGACAGGGTCGTATTTTTTTACCGCCAAAGGAGTTAAATCCTCTAGCGCCAAGTCGCCCAGGCTTTTTGACTGAAATTCCGGAGAGTGATTATGAGGTAGTTGTATTTGATAACCGCTCCCCCTCTTTGCGACCGCCAGAGTCCGAATTTTTGGCACCTGAAAATCCCGATTTTTCAGCGCCAGCAATTCCAGCGGCCGGAAAATGTGAAGTAGTTTGTTACACCTCAGATTATGACTCTTCCTTTAAAGATTTATCTCATCATCAAATCCGCACTGTTTTAGAGGCCTGGCGTGATCGCACCTCAGAGCTTTCGGCTTTGCCATACATTCAACATATCGCCCCATTTGAAAACCGTGGCGAAGAGGTTGGCGTTACTTTGAACCATCCTCACGGTCAGATTTATGCTTACTCATACCTGCCTGCTAAGACCGCTCGTATGCTTGAAGTCGCGCAATCTCATCTTGCAAAGACTGGTCGGGTCTTGCTTGAGGACATCGTCGCACGAGAAATTTCTGATGGTTCTCGAGTTATTGTGAAAAACGAACATTGGATTGCATATGTACCTTATGCATCACGTTACCCATTTGAAATTCATATCGCCCCGCTGGCTAGTGTTGTGGATTTGGTGGCATTGAGTGAAGAGCAGTGCAACTCTTTTGCGCCGATTGCTAAAGAGGTTTTACAAAGACTTGATGGAGTTTTTGGCGTGACCATGCCTTACATCGCGTCATGGCATCAAGCCCCGGTTCATGAGGGTCGTGATGCGCTACGTCTCCATTGGCAGATTCAAAGTATTAGACGTGCACCTGGAAAGCTTAAGTACTTAGCTGGCTCTGAATCAGCCTTTGGCGCTTTTATGATGGATTTGAAACCAGAGCAATCCGCTCAACAGCTGCGGGATGTAACTCTCTAATTATGGAGATTGCGCAAGCCTTTGAAACAAGCTTTGGCACTAAACCAGAGGTAATAGCGCAAGCCCCGGGTCGAGTAAATCTGATTGGCGAACACATTGATTACAGCCAAGGTTTAGTTCTCCCTTTTGCTATTGATGCTGTGACTAAATCCGCCATTAGAAAAAGAGATGATGACCAGATTCGGATTGTTTCTGCCCAGCGCCCCGAGGAGATGATTCACAGTTCGATATTAGAGTTGCAGCAAAAGGGCGGAACGGGTTGGTCGCGATACGTTCTAGGAGTTATTTGGGCACTAGAGATTAAAAAAGGCCTCGATTTATATGTAGATGGCAGGGTTCCGCTTGGGGCAGGGCTCTCCTCTTCGGCCGCTCTAGAGTGCAGCGTGGCAACCGGTTTGAATCACTTATTTCAACTTGGTAAATCCTCAACTGAATTAGCACAGTTGACCCAACGTGCCGAGAATCAATATGTCGTAGTTCCCTGCGGCATCATGGATCAATCTGTTTCCTTAATGGCAAAGAATGGGTATGCGCTACTGCTTGATTGTCGAGATCTTTCAACACAACATGTTCCCGTTGATTTCGCAGAAGCAGGACTGCGCTTATTAATTGTCGATACTAGAGCCCACCATGCGCTAATAGATGGCGGTTATGCAGAGCGGCGCGCTTCTTGTGAATCGGCCGCAGCCAAACTTGGGGTGGCATCCATGCGTGAACTTGAGATGCAGCAGTTAGAAAGAGATCATGACAAATTGACTTCAGTAGAGTTTCAACGAGCCAGACATGCGGTGTCAGAGATTGCCCGTGTTTTAAAGGCGGTTGAAAGATTGCGTGCCAAGCAATTTTTGGAGTTTGGTGAACTGCTTAATCAATCCCATATTTCGCTGCGGGATGATTACACCGTTTCCTGTCCCGAGTTAGATCTTGTAGTCGATACCGCTAACGCAAATGGAGCTCTTGGCGCCCGTATGGTTGGCGGTGGATTTGGTGGCAGCGCCATAGCGCTTATAAAGGATGAAGATGCCGGAAAGATATCTCTAGCCATTGAGAAAGCTTTTGCAGATGCGGGGTACCAAGCCCCGAGATTCTTTGATTCTTTGCCCAGCGATGGAGCTAAAGTAATTAGCTAACTGGAGTTACAGAAATTACTTCTACGCCACCAATTGCACTTAGTACATTGACTAAATCCTGCGGATCATTTCCTGGAAATGCCACTGTGATGTCATCGATGCCTCGACCGCCTTCGGAGGAGAGAACAACCAAGCCGCGGATATCTCCGCCGGCAAAACCAATTGCTGAAGCGACCGCTCCGAGTGAACCGGGACGATCAGGAAGAGCTACGCGAATTCGGACCATTGCCATGGGAGTGAGTCTAAATGAAAAGCTCCCTGACTTGGACTCGAACCAAGAACCTGCCGGTTAACAGCCGGCTGCTCTGCCGATTGAGCTATCAGGGATCGGCTTACAGCGCGCAACTCTAGACCAAGGTTTCTGAAAGCGAGAAATTAAGCCAGACCCTCGCCCAAGGCCATTTCCTTGAGATTTCTACGCTTGCTCTCCATGGAGACCAGATCGGTGAAGATTCGGTTGTACTCCGCCTCATTTTCTACCGGGTTTAACCTCTGCAAAGAGGACTTAACCTCAGCTATAGAACGGCTTAGAGCCACTTCATTTAGCCGGGCGCAGATACTGGTGACATAGCGATCTGAGATCTCACCATCGGTCCGTATCGGCTCGACCGTTAACTCGGTAATGAAAGATTTCAGCTCCTCTGAATCAGTGGCTGATAAATCAACTGGAGCAAAATCATTTTGGGTATCTATGAACTCGCGTAACTTAATGTAGGCAGGATGTGAAAAAGCATTAGTCTCCAACTCCCGCCAATTTCTCATCAAGGCTGGCATCTGCAGGCGCACCTTTAATACCTCTCGCTCCAAAATTAGCTTTGGTTCATTTGGATCTGGTCGCCAATTGCTTGTGACAACATTATCGACAGTGCTCTTCATAGATGAACCGGAATTTTTCTTGACCGCAGCCAATACAACTTCGACCTCCATACCAAGCCAGCCCGCCAAGCTGCGGGCATACTCTGGCCGCAAAGAAGCATCTCTAATTTTTCCAATTAATGGTGCAGCAGCATTTAATGCTGAGACTCTGCCATCAGCGTTGGTGAGATCAAACTGCTTTATGGCGCTCTTAATTGCAAACTCAAACAATGGAACTCGACGCGCAATTAGATCGCGAACCGCTGAATCTCCATGATGTTGGCGTAGCTCGCAGGGATCCATTCCACTAGGTTCGACCGCGACAAAGGTTTGGGTAACAAACTTCTGATCATCACCAAAAGCGCGTAGCGCTGCTTTTTGTCCGGCGGCATCACCATCAAAGGTAAAAATAACTTCGCCTCTGAACGCATCATCATCCATCAATAAGCGCCGGAGAATTCTTATGTGTTCATCACCAAATGCGGTGCCGCAGGTAGCAACCGCGGTTGTGATACCCGCTAAGTGGGCCGCCATGACATCGGTATAACCCTCAACAATTACCGCTTGGCGGCGTTTGGCGATCTCTTTCTTGGCTCGATCCAGCCCGTAAAGCACCTGACTTTTCTTATAAATTGGAGTTTCTGGGGTGTTCAAATACTTCGGGCCCTGATCCTCTTCATCGCTTGCCAACTTTCGGGCTCCGAAACCAACCACATCACCGGAGATATCTCGAATTGGCCACATCAATCTATTTCTAAACCTATCTATTGGACCCTTTTGGCCTTCTTTAGAAAGTCCGGCCAGGGTTAGCTCTTCAACAGTAAATCCTTTAGCTCTCAAGAATTTAGTGAGTGAATCCCAATCATCTGGAGAATAGCCAACCTCAAAAGAGTCGCAAGCTGCGCGATCAAATCCGCGCTTGATTAATAAATCTCTAGCATGCGCTGCCTCAGGAAGTTGAAGCTGTTCTCTATAAAACGAAACCGCCTCTACATGTGCTGCAATTAATCTTGAACGCTGCCCTGCTGGAGCCTTTGGTCCACCTGAACTTTGCTCATAAGTTAATTGATAGCCAATTCTTTCAGCTAACCTTTCAATAGTTTCTGTAAAAGTTAGATGATCAATCTTCATTACAAATGCGATGACATCGCCGCCTGTTTGGCAACCAAAACAATGAAAATAACCGCGGCTTGGTGTTACATGAAAGGATGGCGTTTTCTCATCATGGAATGGACACAATCCTTTCTTCTGTCCCCCACCGGCGCCTTTTAATTGAACATACTCCCCTACGACGTCATCGATTGGTGAATGATCACGAACATAAGTGACATCTACATCTCTTATTCGTCCGGACATGGCGGTTATCCTAAGCCCCAATCAATTTCTCATGTAGCGCATAGGCTCCAACATCGGTTAGTGATGCGATTTGGTCGATGACAACTCGAAGCTTCTCCCGCTCTGAACCAGCTCTTTGCCACTCCTGTAAAAAGAAACTTTCTAGGCTTTCCGGGGCATTCTCCCTAACCGCCTTAACTAGCTCAGCTATTACCTGTTGCTGCTTGGCATAACGTTCTTGAGATTTCTCAGCGCGAATTATGTAAAAACCCGCCATGGACTTAAGTAGAGCCACCTCTGCTCGTTGCGTTCGAGGCACCAATAAATTCGCTGAATATCGCACCAAATCACCATCGCCGTAATGGGCGCGGGTTTCACGTTCTGCAGCGAGAGCAAAACGTCCTATCAACTGGCTAGTTAGATCTTTTAGTTGAGCCAAATGTCGATGACTACGATCAAACTCTTTCGGCCAACAGGAAAGATTTCTCAGCGAATCTAAAGCTTGCTTCGCCTCATTCTGAGTTAGATCAGACATGTAATCACTGACCGCGGTTTGATAGAGCGAGGGCAGATCCTTCTCTAAATCATTTAAATCAAACTGACCCGTAACTAATGCATCTTCGAGATCATGTACTGAATAAGCTACATCATCTGACCAATCCATAATTTGAGCTTCTATACAGGTTTTACCCTCTGGCGCATCCTTTCTTACCCAATTAAAAATCTCTTGATCATCTTCATAGACACCAAACTTCTTGGGGTTGCTTAGCGAACTCCACGGATACTTGGTAGCCGCATCCAAAGTTGCGCGAGTTAGATTTAATCCAACAGAGATTCCATCATTATCAACTGTTTTGGCCTCTATTCTAGATAACAACCTAAAGCTCTGCGCATTGCCTTCAAATCCTCCAATGCCCTCTGCAATCTTTGCCAAAGCTTGTTCACCATTGTGACCAAAAGGTGGATGGCCTAAATCATGTGCCAAGCAAGCGCTCTCCATTAAATCTGGATCAGCGCCCAGTGCAGCTCCTAATTCCCTACCCACCTGAGCACACTCCAAAGAGTGCGACAAACGGGTTCTGGGAAAATCACTTGCCCAAGGAACTGCAACCTGAGTTTTAGCTGCCAAGCGCCGGAGCGCAAAAGAATGAATAATGCGGGCACGGTCCCGAGCAAACTCGGTTCGCCCTTTTCGTTTGGCTGGTTCATCCAGAAATCGCTCCCGATCAAAATCAGAGTAAGCCTGATTTTCGTGGGCGGGTCTTAGCACCATAAGGCTCTTAGGCTACTTCTTAGGCTGTGTGGTCGCTAATGTGAATGCCCCGCCGACCCAGCGTTACATAAGCTAAATATGCCCCAGTTTCTCTTACTAAATACTTAAAGCCGACCTCTTCAAGGCTGGCGATACCGACCTTTGCTGGAGAACAGGTAGCAACAAAGCCTTGATCATTAGCCATGGTAGTTGATCTCAAGCAATGATAAGGATCGGTGACAATAATGATGTCTTTAACTTTGTTTTTTAAACCTGCTTCCTTAATAACTTTGGCGAAACCTTCGATACTGCGCAATGAGTCTCTGCCATAAGGAACTTCAATAACATCACTTCGCGGCACTTTCTTTACGATTAGCCAATTACGTCCTGCTTTCGCCTCTGTATATCGATCGCCGGGTGCGCCAGCGCCCAATGTATAAATCTTTGGTGCCAAATTATCTTGATAGATCCGCAAACTCTCTTTTAACCTTGCCGAAAGAACTTCGCCTGGTCGACCATCTAGCTGTGCGGCTCCCATGACAACAATTGCATCTGCTTTACGGATGGTTTGATTATTGGCGGCATACCAAGTTTTTCCTAAAGCCCAAGTTGGTACCACCAAAACAACTAGCAATATGAAGGCAATCATCCGCCACAGCATCTTTATCGCAAACATCAACCACCAGATCCTGAGTCTGAGCCATCGACAGAAACCAACTCCTCTGGATCATCCAACCAACCTTGCGGCAGGGTTACCGATCTTCCATGGCTTGTGCGACCACGGGGTGCATCGCCAATCGCCTCTGGATATGGTTGATCAACTAATTGATCTAGAAATGAACGAAGTTCACTTAATGATGAAACCATGCCGAATTGAGAACGCATTCCGCCTTCAACCCGAAAACCCTTTAGATACCAAGCCATGTGTTTACGAAGATCTCGACAGGCGCGATGTTCATTTTGGAAGTATTCAACAAGAAGTTGGGCGTGTCGCCACATTACTTCGCGAACTTCAAACAACCTGGGTAGTGGTCGCTCCCCTTCTCCATTGAAAGCACGCACTAAATCAGCAAAGAGCCAGGGCCTGCCAAGGCAGCCACGACCCACAACAACTCCCGCGCAGCCGGTTTCAGCCACCATCTTTACGCCGTCATTTCCCGACCAAATATCGCCATTTCCCAGCACAGGAACCCCCGTTGGAGCTAAGTGTTCGACGAGATTTTTAATCTTGTTCCAATCGGATTTTCCTTCATAAAACTGAGCTGCGGTACGTGCGTGAAGTGCAACCCAAGCGACTCCAATATCTGCAGCAATCTTGCCCGCATCTAAATAGGTTTCATGCTCGCTATCAATTCCCACGCGCATCTTTACAGTTACTGGAATCTCATATTTTTTCGCCGTCTCCACAGCAGCCGAGACCAAAGTGGCAAAAAGTCGCCTCTTATAAGGAAGAGCAGAGCCGCCACCTTTTCTAGTCACCTTGGGAACCGGGCAACCAAAATTAAGATCGATGTGATCAGCTAAGTCCTCTTTGCCCAACATTTCTACGGCACGCTGCAAATCAATTGGATCGGTTGCATATAACTGCACAGATCTAGGAGTCTCCCCTTCACCCGGCACAATCATTCTCATTGTTTCTTCATTACGCTCTGTAAGCGCACGCGCGGTAACCATTTCAGAGATAAATAAACCTGCACCTTGTTCGCGACAAAGAAGTCTAAAAGCTGAGTTTGTAATTCCTGCCATTGGGGCAAGCACAACTGGAACTTTTAGATCCAAGCCGCCATCTCGAATTGGAAGATGAAGTGGCTTTACTGCAGACAAGGTATTTAACAACCTAAAAGCTTGGGAGCCAACCAGGATTCAACTTGGTCAATTCCAATCCGCTCTTGCTTCATGGAGTCGCGTTCGCGAATGGTGACCGCGTTGTCATCCAAAGTTTCAAAGTCGATTGTGATGCAATATGGAGTGCCGATTTCATCCTGACGGCGATAGCGACGTCCAATTGCACCAGCATCATCAAAATCAACATTCCAGTTCTTACGCAACTTTGCAGCTAAATCCTTTGCCTTTGGTGATAAATCTGCGTTGCGTGACAATGGCAAAACCGCCACCTTCACAGGAGCTAATCGATAATCCAACTTCAAAACAGTGCGCTTCTCCATCTCGCCCTTGGAGTTCGGTGCTTCATCCTCGGTATACGCATCCATCATGAAGGTCAAAGTGCAGCGATCTACGCCGGCCGCAGGCTCAATTACATACGGGAACCAGCGCTCATTGTTCTCTTGATCAAACCAGGAGAGATCCTTGCCTGATTTCTCTGAATGAGCCTTCAAATCAAAGTTGGTGCGATTGGCTATACCTTCTAGCTCGCCCCACTCAGTTCCAGTAAATTCAAATTTGTACTCAATATCAACGGTGCGCTTTGAGTAATGTGACAACTTCTCCTTAGGATGTTCAAACAAACGCAAACGCTCTGGATTGATTCCTAAATCGATTTACCAATCCAAACGGGTAACAATCCATTTTTGATGCCACTCTTCATCTGTGCCTGGAACAACGAAAAACTCCATCTCCATCTGCTCGAACTCTCGCGTGCGGAAGATAAAGTTTCCTGGTGTGATTTCATTACGGAAAGATTTACCAATCTGACCAATTCCAAATGGTGGCTTCTTACGCGCAGTGGTTGCAACGTTATCGAAGTTAATAAAGATTCCCTGCGCGGTTTCAGGGCGCATATACGCCAATCCCGACTCATCCTCTACAGCACCCAAATAAGTCTTTAACAATCCGGAAAATTGTTTTGGAGCAGTGAACTTTCCTTTGTTGCCGCAATGCGGGCAGTTAATTTCATCCAATGATTGCGGTTTGCGATTTTGTTTTGCTTCGAAAGCTTCTTCAAGATGATCAGCACGGTACCTTTTGTGGCACTCAGTGCATTCAGTTAAAGGATCAGTGAAGGTTTCAACATGTCCGGAGGCCTCCCAAACCTCACGTGCCAAAATCACGCAGGAGTCGAGACCAACAACATCTTCACGTCCCATGACCATGGATTTCCACCATTGACGCTTTACATTGTTTTTTAACTCAACTCCGAGGGGGCCGTAATCCCAAGAGGCACGTAAGCCGCCATAAATTTCAGATGAGGGATAAACAAAACCGCGACGTTTGGCGAGGCTAACAATTGTTTCTAAACGATCTTGGGCCATGGTGGTCTCCATCCGGCTGGCTGTCGGCGGTGCGCACCGGTCGCAGCTAGTCGGATCGATATCGCAGCCAGCTGGGCGCAGATGAGAATTTTAGCCCGCAGTTACGCTCAAACTACGCCTAAACTTGAAAATGAAAATCATTTTCATTTCTGCTAGCCTTTCAGCATGAATACCGCAATTCTTCTGGCCGCCCTCACCGCCATCGCAACAGCTGCAGGAGGTTTGCTGGCGCTGCGCGCGAAGGATCGTCTGCATCTAGTACTCGGTCTCGCCGCAGGTTTACTACTTGGTCTAGTCGCCTTTGATTTGTTGCCGGAAGTCTTTTCCATGTCCAACACCGAGTTCCTCGGTGCACCCGCGGTTTCAGTAGCGTTAGTTGCCGGATTCCTTCTTCTTCATATTTATGAAAGAGCCTTCGGATCTCATGAACCGGCTGAATCTGAATATGGGCATGATCATGAGCACAGCATCAATGTTGCAGGTGGTCTTGGCGCACTTGCGATGGGCGGCCATGTTTTTCTAGATGGTCTTGCGCTTGGAGTTGCATTCACTATAGATGACAAACTTGGAATTGCAGTATTTGTGGCGCTTCTAGTGCATGCCTTTAGCGATGGCCTGAACACTGTTTCGCTGATGATTAAGAGCGGTAAGTGGACTAGAAAAGGTATCTGGTTACTTGTAGTTGATTCTGTTGCGAGAATTAGTGGAGCGGTAATTGGTTCATCTCTCGCCTTAAATGAAAACTTCACTGCGCTTTACTTGGCGGCGTTTTCCGGAATTTTGATCTACCTTGCAACTAGCCATATTTTGCCAGAGGCGCATGCCCGACATGCTTCGCGTTGGACCCTAGTTTCAACCTTGGCAGGCGTTGCAATTATGTGGTTACTTGTTAGCCAACTTCATGGGGTGCATGTTCACTCTCATGATGAAACTTCAATTGAAAAAGGCGTAGATGATGGGCATGATCACGACGACAACGAGTAGGTATGAACAAATCTGAGGTAAAAGTAATTGGAATTCTAGAGCGGGTCGGTGGATTTGCCTCTGCTCAAGAGCTGTATCAATTACTGCAACGAAATGGTGAATCAATTGGATTAACTACCGTTTATCGTGCTCTCCAATCACTAGTGAGCGACAAAATTGTTGATCAATTACGACGCGATGATGGCGAGGCCATCTACCGCTTATGTGGAGACAGTCACCACCATCACTTGGTTTGCAAGCTATGTGGCTCCACCGTGGAGATTGAAGGCTCAGCTATTGAGCGTTGGACCAAAACCGTTGCCGAACAGCACGGGTTTCGCGAGGTCGGTCATACCGCTGAAGTATTCGGAATCTGCCCTAACTGCTGATTAATCAAAGATCGGGCCAACGGTACGGCTTCTCTTGATTTCAAAGAATCCTGGGTAGCTAGCGACTCCAACGACCCCATCCCAAAGTTTTCCTGCCTCTTCTCCTTTTGGTGCCGGAGAGATTACTGGTCCAAAGAAAGCTGTGCCTTCGACAGAGATGATTGGGGTACCAACATCATTTCCGACCAATTTAATGCCACGTTCATGAGACTCAATAATCGCCTCATTAAGAGATTCATCATTCATTGCGGTAGCTAAGCTTTTATCTAGGCCAACCTCCTCCAATGCCGCTTCAAACAATGCTTGGTTTACCTCCTGCTTTTGCAGGTGAATCCTTGAGGAGATTGCCGTGTAAAGCGGCAGAGTAGCTGCTGAGCCATGAGCTTTTTGTGCTGCTGCAATAACCCTTGTGCAATTCCAGGATCGAACCAAACCCTTTTTATACTCTTCGGAAAGTTCTTTATCGCGATTTAGGTGGGCGAGAGAAAACAGGTTCCAGTTGACCTCAATTTCACGAACCTTCTCAACCTCCAGAATCCAACGTGAAGTCATCCAAGCCCATGGACAGATTGGGTCAAACCAAAACTCAGCTTTTGTCTTCATCTCTATGCCTTTCCAAAACGTCTTTCTCGGTCTGCATAAATCTCAATGGCTTTCCACAATGTTTGCCTGGTGACATCCGGCCACAAGACATCCATAAATACCATCTCAGCATATGCTGATTGCCAAAGCAGGAAGTTAGAGGTTCGTTGTTCCCCTGATGACCGCAAGAATAAATCTACATCTCTCATTTGAGGTTCATCAAGATACTTAGCAAATACCTTTTCACTTATCTGCTCTGGCTTCAACTTTTTCCGATGAATATCCTGCGCCAGCTTCTGAGCGGCATCAGCGATTTCCGCTCGCCCGCCGTAATTCACACACATATTCAAAGTTAGAACTTTGTTTTTAGCGGTCAACTCTTCGGCTATCTGCAGCTCTTCAATCACAGATTTCCATAATTTCTGTGGTCTGCCGACCCAACGCACCCGAACACCCATGCGATGCATTTCATCTCTGCGCCTTCTTATCACATCACGGTTAAAGCCCATTAGGAACTTAATCTCGTCAGGTGAACGGCGCCAGTTCTCTGTAGAAAAGGCAAATGCTGATAACTCTTTTACCCCAATTTGAATCGCACCCTCGACAACATCAAATAAAGCACTCTCGCCTTTTTCATGCCCTTTGGTCCTTGGTAAGCCACGCTTCTTCGCCCAGCGCCCGTTGCCATCCATGACTAAGGCAACGTGATGCGGAACTTTGTCTTTATCGATTTTCGGCGGTTTCACGAGGTAACTCTTTCGACCATAGGTAGAGAACGTAAACCTTTTTCCAAATGCCACTGCAGGTAAGCCGCTACCAAACCAGATGCTTCTCTCCTATTTCTTATTTCGCTGTGGTCGGCTCCATCCCAATTTCCAGTTAATAAATCTGACATTAACTGCAAAGTTTCAACAGATGGGGTCGCAGAAGCAGAGGGTTTGCAGTTAACACACACCGATCCGCCACCTACTAAAGAGAAATACTTATGCGGACCAGGAGCCTCGCATCTAGAACAAATTGTCATCGATGGTGCATATCCCGCGATAGATAGAGAGCGCAACAAGTAGGCATCAAGAATTAAAGAAGGATCATGTGACTCATGAGCCAATGCCTTGAGCCCGCCGGTAAGTAACAAAAACTGTTGCAACGCAGGTTCACCTTCATTTGAGGTGAAACGCTCAGCAGCCTCCAATATTGCAGATGCAATGGTCCATTTTTGGTAGTCATGGGAAATTACATCGCCAAAGTTTTCTAAGCTCTCAACCTGGGTAACAACATCAAAGGTTTTGCCGGTATAGAGCTGAACATCCACATAACTGGCTGGTTCTAGGCGAGCACCAAACTTTGATTTAGTTCTTCTGACCCCTTTAGCAACAGCACGAATTCGACCATGTTCTCTACTAATTAAAGTGACAATGCGATCAGCCTCACCCAATTTTTGAGTGCGAATTACTACAGCCTGATCCCGGTACAACGCCACGGGCCCACGTTAGTCAAAGTCACTAGCGAAGAGCGCGATTTACCGCCGAAATGACCGCTTTTAGTGATGCTGTTGTGGTGGAAGGGTCAATACCAACCCCCCAATAGGTTCCGCCATTTACCGTGCACTCAAGATAAGCAGCAGCATTTGCATCGCCTCCTGAGCTCATGGCATGTTCATAGTAATCAGCCACCTGCACATCTATGCCATGTGCCTGCATGACATGACAGAAAGCAGAAATCGGTCCATTGCCATCGCCAGATAGAGTCAATGGCTTTTTGTTATCCAATAAATCAACACTCAAACTGACTTTGCCATCTGCGCTACTCGATTGAGTTAACCCAGATAATCTAAAGCGACCCCATTGATTTTCATTAGCGGGTAGATACTCGTCAACAAATATCCGCCACATCTGCTCTGGGAAAACCTCTCCCCCTTGATCATCCGTGTGTGCCTGAATTACTTGACTAAACTCAATCTGCAAACGTCGTGGAAGATCTAGATGGTGCTCACTCTTCATTATGTAAGCAACCCCGCCCTTGCCAGATTGCGAGTTAACTCTGATTACCGCTTCATATGATCTTCCAATATCTTTCGGATCAATTGGTAGATATGGCACCGCCCAAGTGAAATCATCAATCTCTTTGCCGGCAGACTTGGCATCACTTGCAAGATGTTCAAAACCCTTCTTGATGGCATCTTGATGTGAACCGCTGAAAGCTGTGAAAACCAAATCGCCGCCATAAGGATGACGCTCTGGAACCCGTAATTGATTGGCGTACTCAACGGTGCGCCGGATCTCGGGAATGTCATGGAAATCAATCATCGGGTCGATGCCATGGCTCAGCAAGTTCAAACCAAGTGTTACCAAGCAAACATTTCCGGTGCGCTCACCATTACCAAACAAGGTTCCTTCGATGCGGTCAGCTCCAGCTAAATAACCCAGTTCGGCTGCAGCAACACCAGTGCCGCGATCATTGTGTGGATGCAAACTTAAAACAATGCTGTCGCGATACTTCAAATTGCGATGCATCCATTCGATGGAGTCTGCGTAAACGTTTGGGGTGGCCATTTCGACAGTCGCTGGCAGGTTAATAATGCTTTTCCACTCTGGAGTTGGCTGCCAGACATCATTAACTGCGTTACACACCTCGAGAGCAAACTCCAACTCGGTGCCGGTGTAAGACTCAGGTGAGTACTCAAATGATATTTTGGTACCAGGCACCGTCGCCATTAACTCTTTGCAAAGCTTGGCTCCATCAACCGCAATCTTTTTGATTCCCTCTTTATCTAGTCCAAAAACCACTCTGCGCTGCAAAGTAGAGGTTGAGTTGTATAGGTGAACTACAGCCTGTTTTGCTCCAGCTAATGATTCATATGTGCGCCGAATTAAGTTCTCGCGGGCCTGTGTCAAAACTTGAATAGTTACATCATCGGGAATCAAACCATCTTCAATAATCTTGCGCACAAAATCAAAGTCAGTTTGGCTGGCGCTTGGAAAACCTACCTCGATCTCTTTGTAACCCATCTTCACAAGTAGGTTAAACATCGCTAATTTGCGCGGAACATCCATTGGATCAATCAGAGCTTGGTTGCCATCTCTGAGATCAACTGAGCACCATTGCGGGGCTTTGGTCATTTGTTTGGTGGGCCAGGTACGGTCACTTAAAACGACTGGCACAAAAGATGAGTAACGATGCTTAGGCATCTTTGACGCGTTTTGTTCTGGGAAATTCACTGCTACTCCTTAAATCTATTGGGTTTACCGGATCGTTAACCGGCGATAAAAAACCCCGCAGCGAGGAGACCGGTTAAATGGCCTCGCCACGGCAGCGAAGGAGGAGTGTGTTTAGTGAAAGCAGTTCGCTGCGCAACATGGTCAAAGGTTATCTAACTCATTAAAGAACTGGCAAGTATCGATCAAGCTCGAAGGCGGTTACCTGTTTTTGGTACTCCAACCATTCCGCACGCTTATTGCGAAGGAAGTACTCAAATACATGCTCACCGAGGGTTTCTCGAACCAACTGGCTCTTCTCCATTTCACCAATTGCTTCATTTAAATTAGCAGGTAGCGTCTTAGGATTTGAGACCTTTTCAAGTTGGTACCCCTCTTCAACCCCTTTTAATCCAGCTGCAATAGTCACAGCAAAAGCTAGATACGGGTTACATGCAGAATCCGGCGCTCTAAATTCGATGCGAGTGGAGTTTTCTTTCTTTGGTTTGTACATCGGGATGCGGATCATCGCATCACGATTTTCCTTGCCCCATGAAATCTTTGCAGGTGCTTCCCCGCCCCCGTGAATTCGCTTGTATGAGTTAACCCATTGATTAGTTACCGCAATGAACTCAGGCGCGTGTTTGATAATTCCAGCGATAAAAGATCTTCCAGTATCAGAGAGTTGCTCCTCTTTCCCGGCTTCATAAAAAGCATTTTTCTCGCCTTGGAAAAGCGAGAAGTGGGTATGCATTCCTGATCCCGCGTGTTCTGTGAATGGTTTTGGCATAAATGAAGCATGGAAACCCTGATCCAGCGCGACCTCTTTGATGATGTGTCTAAAGGTCATGATGTTGTCGGCGGTGCTCAAGGCATCTGCATATCGCAAATCAATCTCTTGCTGTCCCGGTGCACCTTCATGATGACTAAATTCAACTGATACACCCATTGCCTCGAGCAAGGTAATCGCTTGACGACGGAAGTCGTGGCCAACAGCGGTCGGCGTGTGATCAAAGTAGCCGCCGTAATCAACTGGAGTTGGTTTTACACCAGCGACCGGCGCATCTCTGAATAAAAAGAATTCAATCTCTGGATGTGTGTAACAGGTGAAACCCATTTTGGCGGCTTTATCTAGGGTTCGCTTTAAAACATTCCGAGGATCTACTGGAGATGGATTTCCATCGGGCAAGGTAATGTCACAGAAAATTCGAGCGGCACCAGGTTTTTCAGTGCGCCATGGCAAGACAGAAAAGGTTGCCGGATCTGGCTTTACCAACATGTCAGATTCAGTTCCGCGCGCAAAACCTTCAATTGCAGATCCATCAAATCCAATACCTTCGGCAAATGCACTTTCTAACTCTGGTGGCGCAATGGCAACTGATTTGAGGAAGCCCAACACATCAGTAAACCAGAGCCGAACAAAGCGAATATCACGCTCTTCTAAGGTGCGCAAAACAAACTCTTGCTGCTTGGCAATGGTTACTGCATCTAATTCTTGGGAAGACATGGGAGGGATTGTGCCCTGCTCGAGTTACGGCCATGTTACAAAAGTGAATGTAAACAGCCTGCCTAAATCACAAACTGCTCTGAAGCATCGATATCGGTACGTTCGGCGACATCCCGAGTAACGACGGAGTTAGCGCTGATGCGAGCTCCTGTCCCTACGGTGACATTTCCTAGCACTCTCGCACCAGCGCCAATCACTACGTTGTCACCAATCGTTGGATGTCGCTTCCCATGTTCAAAGGTGCGTGCACCCAATGTGACATCGTGATAAATCATCACATCATCACCAACGATTGTTGTTTCGCCGATGACAACGCCCATCCCATGATCGATAAAGAACCGCCGTCCAATTCTTGCGCCGGGATGAATCTCGATACCGGTTGCAGCTCTGACCCAGTTCGCATAGATGCGCGCTAACAACTTAAGACCGCGTCGCCACAACACGTATGCGATGCGGTGACCCCAGATGGCATGTACACCTGGGTAGATCAACGCAACCTCCAGTCGATTACGCGCAGCAGGATCGCGCTGCAACGCGGTATCGAGATCCTCAATTATGCGCTTGAACACTTAAGCCTCCATCAAATCTTGGTAAAGAATTGTTGAGAGATAACGCTCGCCAAATGAGGGAATGATTACAACAATATTCTTTCCAGAGAATTCAGCGCGGTTCGCAACTTGTGATGCCGCCCAAAGCGCTGCACCTGAAGAGATACCCGCCAAAATTCCCTCTTCTGCGGCTGCACGCCTGGCATACTTCACCGCGTCATCCGCCGATACATCAATTACTTCGTCATAAACGTTACGATCCAAAATAGGTGGAATGAAATTAGGTCCAATGCCTTGAATCGGATGTCCGCCCGGTTTTCCACCATTCAGAATTGGTGATGCGGCTGGCTCTACAGCAAAAATCTTTATCGCCGAGTTGCGTGACTTCAAAACCTGTCCGATACCTGTAATGGTTCCACCGGTTCCAATACCAGCAACAACTGCATCAACCTTTCCATCTGTATCCCGCCAAATTTCCTCCGCAGTCGTTTTGCGGTGAATCTCTGGGTTGGCTTCATTTTCAAATTGGCGCACCAAAACCGCGCCATTGGCACCCAGCTCTTCAGCCTTTGCGACCGCACCCTTCATGCCCTCTGATGCTGGGGTCAAAACCAACTCCGCTCCGAAGGCACGCAATAATGCGCGACGCTCTTTAGACATCGACTCCGGCATGGTCAAAATGGTCTTATAGCCGCGAGCTGCACCAACCATCGCTAATGCAATTCCAGTATTGCCCGAAGTTGCCTCAACAATTGTCCCGCCTGGCTTTAACTGCCCACTCTTTTCAGCTGCATCGACCATCGCGATTCCGATTCGATCCTTTACAGTGCTGGTGGGGTTGTAAAACTCCAATTTCGCAAAGACATTTGCTGAAGCGCCATCGGTAATACGATTCAATTGAACCAGCGGAGTATTTCCAAAAACCTCAGTTATATTCTTATAAACCTTCATTACATGCTCCTCTTAAAATTAATGCTTTGAATTTTGGCAGGGCTAATTACAAATACTTATGCTGAAAAAGAGTCAGCTAGATTATTTACAGCAGCCGCAAGAGTTGGCGCGGCCAAAATCGATTATCCGGCGGCGGGTGAAGTACCACTGCGGAATCGAGAACATGAGCAGAATTTTAGTAAGGATTTTAAAAAGCGCTAATTGCAAATTGTTTGCAGATTAACGCTCTTTCCAGCGTGAGGTCATTGGCAGACGCCGGTCTTTTCCAAATGCGATAGCCGAGACCTTTGGTCCAGGTGGATACTGCCTTCTCTTATATTCAGCTTTATCCACCATGGCGATCACTCGATCCACCAAAGCTTTTTCAAAACCGGCGGCCAACAAAGATGTGGCATCACCATTTTCTTCTATGTAAAGCTTCAGGAGTTGATCCAACAATTGATACTCAGGAAGAGAATCAGAGTCTTTCTGTCCCGGGCGTAGCTCGGCGCTGGGCTCCTTATTTATTGAACTCTCCGGAATTGGCGGGATCTGACCTTGAGAGTTGGCAAGCTGATTTCGCCAACGGGCCAATCCCCAAACATCAACTTTAAAAATATCCTTGATTGGAGCAAAGCCACCAACCGCATCTCCGTAAAGTGTTGAGTAGCCAACCGCCAACTCGGATTTGTTGCCGGTGGCCAAAATTAAGTGACCCTCTTGATTAGAGATGCCCATTAACAAGGAGCCACGAACGCGAGCTTGAACATTCTCCTCGGCCAGGTCGGTTAATTGGGTCGCTGATTTATAGCTTTGTACCACGGGTTCTATTTCAATAACTCGATAGTCGATACCAAGATTTTCCGCCAATTGTTTTGCATCAGTTAGTGAGTGCGCTGATGAGTATTTACTTGGCAGTGAAACCCCATAAACATTTTCTTTGCCAATCGCATCGACAGCAATTGTGGCCACTAATGCTGAATCAATTCCGCCTGACAACCCCAAAGCCACTGATTTAAAGCCATTTTTCCCAACATAATCCCGCAAGCCAGTTACAAGAGCCGCCCAAATCTCTTCAGCCTCGGAAAGTCGATGTGATTCAACCGCCATAACTGCATTGGTTTTTGCCGCTGGAGTTTGGGCATTATCAATAATCAAATCTGGCTGACTACTGTTTAGTGATACTGCAATATCTACTAATCCCAAAATGTCTTCGAACTGTGGCGCCCGAGCTAGCAAATCTCCATCCTTGCCGACGACTACTGAATCACCATCAAAAACCAGATCATCTTGACCGCCATGCATATTTACATAAACAACAGGTGCGCCAAGCTGTTTGGAACGCTTTTGCACTAGGGCCAAACGCAGATCATCTTTATCCCGCTCATATGGACTGCCGTTAGGCACCAAAAGAATTCCAGGTGTGCGCTTCACTAACTCTGAAATCGGACCCTGGTCCTGCCAGATGTCTTCGCAAATCGCGACCGCAATATCCACTCCGAGATAGCGAGCAACCAAAGTTCCAGAACCCGGTGAGAAATTCCTAAACTCATCAAATACCCCGTAGTTAGGCAGATGACGCTTTACATACCTGCCTTTTATTTGGCCATCATTAATCAAAGCCACAGCGTTAATGGGTCTGGCCTTTCCGGAGGCCACATCTTGATCAAGGTACCCCACAAAGATCAGAAGATTGCCGGCCCCCAAATCCTTTATCTCCGTAGCCAATTTCTGCACCCGTTCAATTGAGGCCTTTTGAAAGGCGGGGCGAAGCGCTAAATCCTCGACTGGGTATCCAGTCAAAACCATCTCCGGAAAAACAACTACATCAGCCTCTGAAGCGGCCGCCTTTGAAACCACCTCGATAACCAATTTCGCGTTGCCCTCTAAATCGCCAACCACAGGGTTTACCTGAGCTAACGCGACGCGAAGTGATGTAGGCACAGTTCAAGAGTACCGATAGAGTTCAACCACATCTCCCGGGGACCGCACCAGCGGCTTCGAGGAAAGGAAATTATGGCCCGCTTTACTATCGCCGATCTTGCTGCCTGGAAAAAGGCGGGCAAGAAGTGGCCCATGCTCACCTCTTATGACGCGGTAACCGCCTCGGTATTTGATGAAGCTGGCATTCCAGTTCTTCTCGTCGGCGATAGCGCCGGCAATAACTTTTTGGGCGAAGAAAACACCATCCCAGTTACCGTTGATGAGTTAATCCCCTTAGCTCGAGCTGTAGTTCGGGGCTCAAAAAACGCTCTAGTTGTGGCGGATCTGCCCTTTGGCTCCTACGAAATCAACGCCGAGCAGGCGCTAAAAACCGGCATCAGATTTCTTAAAGAGGCTAAAGCCCATGCCGTAAAACTTGAGGGCGGAGTCCGGGTTACCGATCAGATTAAAAATCTGATCAAACATGGGGTTCCGGTCATGGGTCATTTAGGAATGACCCCACAGTCGGTTAACGCATTTGGTGGATTTAAAGTTCAAGGAAGAAATGAGTCAGGCGATGCGATATTGGCAGATGCTTTGGCGCTGCAAGATGCTGGATGCTTCGCAATTGTCTTGGAGTTAGTCCCAGCAGAGTTAGCGGCCCGCATCACCGCGGCTTTGAAAATTCCAACTATTGGAATTGGTGCCGGATTTTATTGCGATGGCCAGGTACTGGTGTGGACTGACTTGATGGGACTGACTGAAAGGCCGCCCCGGTTTGCAAAGGCTTACAAAAATCTGCGCAGCGAGATGATTGAGGGCGCCCGCAATTGGATGGCGGATGTCGAAAAAGGCACCTTTCCTGGCGAAGCACAGACTTTTCACTAATTCAGGGATCTACACTTAACTGTGCGGCAATACGCGATTGATTTAACCCCGTTAAAAAAGTATCGGGATTTCCGTCTGCTTTGGGTGGCCGGATTCTTCTCCTATTTCGGCTCGATGATTACCTTTGTCGCCCTCCCCTTTCAAATCAAGGAGCTAACTAACTCCTACTGGGCAGTGGGTTTAATCGGTGCGGTTGAAATCATTCCCTTAATTATCTTTGGTCTTTACGGCGGAGATCTCGCCGATTATGTAGATCGCAAAAAGATGATCTGGCTTACTGCGTTTGGAACACTTCTAGCGACAATCGTTCTACTTATCAACTCACTACGCGATGAGCCAAGTGTCATTCTGATCTTCACTATTGCGGCGATTTTCGCTGCCCTGAGTGGACTTAAGCGCCCTAGCCAGGATGCGATTTTGCCCCGCTTGGTTAATCATGAAGATCTGCCAAGTGCCAGTGCGTTAATGAGTTTGCGATGGCAGTTTGGTGGCATCGTTGGTCCATCTGCCGGCGGAATAATCATCGCAACCCATGGCGCTGGAGCTGGTTATCTAGTTGACTGCATCACCTTTGTGATTTCACTTTCTTTGTTATGGCGGGTGCGAAGTGTTCCGCCATTAAGTAAATCAACTCCACCTTCCATCGCGGCTTTAATGGAAGGAATTCGCTATGCCTACACCCGCAAAGATTTGCTGGGCACCTATGTAGTTGATTTAGCCGCGATGTTTTTGGCGATGCCAATGGCTCTTTTCCCATTTTGGGCCGATGCAATTGGCGCCCCATATGCGCTCGGATTTTTCTACTCCTCCATTACTATCGGAGCGGTCATCGTTACCTTGATGAGTGGCTGGATGCGCAACTATCCGCACCATGGCAGGGCTGTTGTTGTTGGGGCTTTGGGCTGGGGTGTGGCGATAGTGGTGGCAGGGACCTCCGATTCTTTAACAGTTGTGATCGCTTCGCTGATTGTCGCCGGTGCCTTTGACCAGATCAGCGCCCTGTTCCGTGGATTTATTTGGAATCAATCAATCCCCGATGAACTTAGGGGTCGATTAGCGGGAATTGAAATGCTCTCCTATTTGCTGGGCCCCCTTGGAGGGCAAGCTAGAGCCGGTGGCATGGCTGCTTTGACATCCCTTCGCACCTCAATAGTTGGCGGTGGTTTTCTATGTATTGGATTTGTGGCAGCGATTGCAGCAGTCATGCCAAAGTTTCGCAACTACGACGTCCGGACTAATGAATTTGCCGTCCAACAGGCAAAAATCCGCCAAAATCAGGAAAATATTTAAAAATTTTTTTCTCGCTACCCCTCAGTAATTTCAGGAATTAATCCTTCATTTTTTGCCAGAAACTCAAAATTTGCGGTTTTTACGCGTAAAAATGGGCAATTCACTGGGTGCTGTAAACCTCAAAAGCACATATTTTCTAAAAAATGAATTGCGACACGCAGGCGGTTTTTTTACCCAAAATAGTGGAAAGTTCTCGCAATAACTGTCACGATTTGCCTTGAACAGGTTCGGTGACGGATCGAACCATTTCGAAAGGAAATCTACGTGGCTGCAAAGCGTCGTAAGAAAGCTGCTGCAAAGACTGCAGCACCAAAGCGTCGTCGTAAGAAAGCTGCTGCTAAGGCTGCTGCTCCAAAGCGTCGTCGTAAGAAGGCTGCTGCTAAGAAGGCAACAGCTAAGAAGGCTGCTCCAAAGAAGCGCCGCAAGAAGGCTGCT
>JAURMX010000052.1 GCA_030830475.1 Candidatus Nanopelagicales bacterium | reverse complement strand
CTCTACCCAAAAGGCGCGAAAAGGACATTTGCAACGATGAGTATGAACCGCCCCACCGAGCAAGAGGTGCTTCTCACCCCTGCTGAAGTGGCCAAGCTATTCCGAGTCGACCCCAAGACCGTTACCCGTTGGGCAAAGGCTGGCAAGCTAACCGCTATCCGCACCCTTGGCGGACATCGTCGTTATCGCAAATCTGAGGTCCAATCATTATTAAATTCAGTGCCGAATCGGGGAGCCAATGTCTGAGAATAAAAAAGATGATCAATCAACCAACAATGATGATCCAAAGGCAAAGTTCCGGGAGGCGCTAGAAAAGAAGAAGCAAGGCAGCAGCGTTCGAAACAACAACATCGCCGGTGGTCCAAAAGTTTCCGGTGGCCAGGCCAGTGGCAACACCCCAAAAATGTTTCGCCGCAAGTCAGGTTCTGCCTAAAGATTCATGAAACTCCTTGTTACAGGTGGAGCTGGATTCATCGGCTCTCATCTTTGTGAAGCGCTGCTCGCACAGGGCGACACTGTTATCTCCCTAGATGATCTATCAACCGGATCTAATTCCAATCTAGAGTCAGCGAAACTAAATCCAAAGTTCACCTCTGTTACTGGATCGATTCTTGATGAGCCATTAGTTGACCGTCTCGTTGATTCAGTCGATGGAGTCTTTCACTTTGCAGCTGCTGTTGGTGTCCAAAAGATTTTGAAAGACCCAATTGGTTCATTGCTCACAAACATTCAAGGCACGGAAATAGTTTTGAACTCAGCAGCTCGTCGCAAGAAGCTGGTTATGTTGGCCAGCAGCTCCGAGATCTATGGCAAGAATCCCATCATGCCTCTCACCGAAGAATCAGATCGCGTACTAGGCAGCCCTTTAGTGGCCAGATGGACCTACTCTGAAGCAAAAGCGATTGATGAAGCTTTTGCCCGAACCCTTCATGAAAAAGAAGGTTTAAAAGTAAGCATTATTCGCCTATTTAACACAGTAGGCCCACGTCAATCTCCCGCTTACGGAATGGTAATTCCAAGATTTTTCGATGCGGCCTTAAAAAATCAACCACTGATCATTCACGGCGACGGCACCCAACAAAGAGTATTTGGCCATGTCAGTGATGCAATCGCAGGAATTCTTTCTCTTTGGAATTCAGAGAAAGGTTATGGAGAGGTTTTCAATGTAGGTGGTTTTGAAGAAACCTCCGTCAAGAATCTAGCGGAGAGAATAATCAAATTAACTGACTCTAAATCTGAGATTACCTATCAAAGCTACTCCGATTTAGCCAAGGACGGCTTCGAGGATCTGGCTCGACGCGTACCTAGCACCGCCAAATTAACTAAAACGACTGGATGGAAAGCACACAAAAATCTCCAGGACATCCTCGAGGAAACTCTCAACCACCTAAGAGCTTCATGATTACCAACAATCAATATTTTGTCCTTTTTGTCGCAACCTTTATTTTGGTTGGAGCACTTACCCCAATAATGCGCAAGATCGCACTCAAGACTAATTTTGTTGACCGACCTAATGCCGCTCACAAATCACACAAAGAACCCATTCCATATCTTGGTGGCGTTGCCATAATCCTTGGGATTACCGCAATCACTTACGGAGCTATTTTCACTCAATCAAATATCAATCAGGAGTTTTGGCTTGCCACGACATTACTTGGACCAGCTTTAATTCTTGGACTAGTCGGATTAATCGATGATAAAAGAGCACTTCCACCACTGCCACGATTTTTAGCCCAAACAGCAGCCGGAATCTTTACAGCCATCCTCATCATCTCTACCGACACAGTTGGCAACCCTTCCGGAAACTCACCACTGGACGGGCTAATCACCATTGTTTGGATTGTAGGAATCAGCAACTCCATCAACTTCTTCGACAACCTAGATGGGGGAGCCGCAGGAGCCGTAGCAGCTGCATCTTTCGGGCTTTTCTTGATCACCTATAGCAACGGTCAATTTCTCATCTCAGCAACCTCAATAACCACATTTGCTGCCATGTTGGGCTTTCTAATATGGAATAAAAGCCCGGCAAAGATTTACATGGGTGATGCCGGTGCACTCTTTCTAGGCACCATAATCGCAGGTCTTACGATTCGTTTAGATCCAGATGTCCCCAGCAAAACCATCTCTTTTGCTGTTCCGCTTCTGCTTCTTGCAGTCCCAATCTTGGACACAACAGTTGCGGTATTTTCCAGAATTCGCCGCGGCCGATCAATCTTTCAAGGTGGCCATGATCATCTCTCCCATCGTCTAATGAGACGTGGATTTACCAAACGCCAATCGGCCTATGCACTCTGGTCTTTAGCTGCAATATTCGCCTGCGCTGCCACAACAATTGCAACATCAGAATCCAACACAAATTCACTTGTGGGACTAACCGCAGCATTTTGGCTGGGATTATTAGTTATTTTCTTAAACGCTGAAGATCAATAAATAGTAAATAAATAGAAGTGGCTGGGGACGGGATCGAACCGTCGACCTCACGATTTTCAGTCGCACGCTCGTACCAACTGAGCTACCCAGCCGAGAAATTAATCGCGACCCAGACGGGACTTGAACCCGCGACCTCCGCCGTGACAGGGCGGCGCGCTAACCAACTGCGCTACTGGGCCAACATGTTTAAAGATGAATGAAGAAATTCTTCCTTTCATCTCGCGTCCCCAACGGGATTTGAACCCGTGTTACCGCCGTGAAAGGGCGATGTCCTAGGCCCCTAGACGATGGGGACTAGAGGAGGGGAGAAGCGTATCTTAGGATTTGAGGCCTCTGCCCAGATCTGATGTCCAACTTTGATTTGAATGACCCCTAATTGGCACTTTAGTACTTCATTTCCAGCGCTTGTACATCGATCCCCAAAGATTGACCCCATAGTTTATGCAGCATAAGAAGGTTTGCCTGTCAAGGCTAGTTATAACTTGTGAGTTGATTCATCTAAGGGCTTCGCGAATAGCTTAGAGAGCAGAGTGAGCAAAATGCAACAGATAAGTGTCTAAAAGTATGAAGTTAATTAAATTATTTAGGCAGGTTATTTAACCCATTGAGTTGATTTATTCATTTGAGTACTGATCTAGTTAGTGAAAAGTCTCTAAGACTGATTCATCAAGGCCTATAATAACTCCTATGCCTAAAGTTGCAGTGACAGGTGGAGCGGGTTTTATTGGCTCAAATTTGGTAACGCGGTTAATAGATGACGGTCACGACGTGGTAGTTGTTGATGATCTCTCGACTGGAT
>JAURMX010000007.1 GCA_030830475.1 Candidatus Nanopelagicales bacterium | reverse complement strand
GCAGAACCAACTGCGATATCAGCTTTCCACTCCCCTGGCGATTTAATCAGAGTTAGTGCCAACAAATCAGTCGCCATTACAACCAAACCATCTTGTGCTTGAACCTGAGTAATCACAGTTGAGAAATCTCTTAAATCACCAAAAGTGTCTGGGTATTGGAGCAACACACCAAAGACATTCTTGATCTCAAGCGGTGCAGAGAAATCAACTATCTCAACATTTATGCGCAACGGTTTGGCGCGAGCTATTACTACCGCTTGGGTTTGAGGATGTACGCGAGAGTCAATCAAGAAAGCTGCGTCATCAGGCAGCTTGGAGCTTCTTCTTGCCAAGGTCATGGCCTCAGCTGCGGCGGTAGATTCATCAAGCATCGATGCGTTACAGATTGGTAATCCAGTTAAGTCGCTCACCATGGTTTGAAAGGCAAATAACGCTTCCAGTCGACCTTGGCTAATCTCCGGTTGATATGGAGTGTAAGCGGTATACCAAGCGGGATTTTCTAAAACATTTCTTAACACGACGGGTGGAGTAATCGTTCCGTAATAACCCATTCCGATTAAGGATTCATAAACTTGATTCTCAGAGGCCAGCTTTTTTAACTCAGCAATGGTTTCTACCTCTGAAGCAGCTGGCGGTAACTGCCGGCCAAACTTTTCCAATAATTTAATTGAATCCGGCAAAACATCAGAGATGAACTTATCTAAATTGTCGTATCCCAACTCATGAAGCATGGTTGAAATCTGAACATTTGATGGACCGATATGACGATCTACAAACTCTCCCCTAGCCATGGCGAGAAGAATAAGGGTTTGGAGTGTTTTATGCCCCGCGTAATTTACGACGCGCTGCTAATTCATCATTGGTATCAGATTGGCTTACCGCAGAACCATCCTGCAGATTTTCAGCCTGTAAATGAGAAAGAGAACCCTCAACCTCATTCCAAACTTTGCCAATTGCAATCCCAAAGACACCTTGTCCGCCTTGCAATAGATCAAAAATCTCCTCAGAGTTGGTGCATTCATAAATTGAGGAACCATCGCTCATCAACGTGATACGGGCCAGATCATCAACACCGCGCTCCCGAAGATGAGTCACCGCGGTTCGGATATTCTGCAAAGAAACTCCGGTATCAAGTAATCGCTTAACAATCTTTAAAACTAAAATATCCTTAAAACCGTATAAGCGAGCAGATCCAGAACCAGCGGCTCCTCTTACAGTTGGTTCCACTAATCCAGTTCGGGCCCAGTAATCCAATTGGCGATAAGAGATTCCAGCAGCTGCACAGGCCGATGCGCCTCGATAACCCAACTCCAGGGACTCTGAACCGCTCATGAGGGGAAGCCTCGCATATCTACTAGAAATTCCGGGATAGGCACCAAAGGTAGAACCGCCTTGACCGGTATTCAACAACCAACACACTTGAAACCTAAACTAGAGGTTTAGAGTTCTACCCTGCGAAATCCTCGGGAGAGATTTGATCTAGGAACTCTTTGAAACGTTCAACCTCATCTTCAGCCTGCTCCGGAAGTTCAATCCCGGCATCCTCCAGCAGCGCTTCGCTTCCCAATATTGGGGAGCCAGTTCGCAGAGCTAGAGCAATCGCATCACTGGGCCGTGCTGAAACAGATACTCCCCCTTGCAGGTTTAATACCGCGTAGAAGATTCCATCCCTCATCTCAGTCAAATGGACTGAATCCAGCGCAACGCCCAAGCCTTCCAAAAGCTCCTTCATGAGGTCATGGGTTAGTGGCCGCGGCGGGGTCACACCTTGTTGCGCAAAAGCGATAGCGGTGGCCTCTACAGCCCCCACCCAGATAGGCAAGAATCTTGAACCACCAATCTCCTTTAACAGAACTATGGGTTGATTTGATGGCATCTCAACCCGTACCCCAATCACATCCAGGGCGTGAAAATTCATCGGGCCCGATTCAAACCAGAGCGAACCAGTGCAGCATGTAATCGAACGGAGAGCGAAGCAATTTCCCGGGAAACCTCTTGGGCCCGAGCTTTGGAGTCTGGATTTTTTTGTCGCAAAAGCGGGGTAATTACCTGTTCCACTAATCCAACCTCGCGATCTGCCGCTGTTTTAAAAGCTCTTAAGTGTCTACCTTCGATGCCGAAAGCAGAGATCTCTGAAACAACCTTTGCGACTGTTAGAGCATCTCCGTCATAGTGACGACCTTTAATCTCCACCAAACCATAACTTTCCAACTCTGCAAGTTGCTCTTCAGAGATTCCCGAACTACTCAATAACTCCTCACGAGATAAACGCATCTCGGTTTGCTCTACAAAAGCATTTGGCGAAATTGCACCATCTACTGTTGCTAGACGAGCGATAGGAGCTGCACCTGGCGTCGGTGCGGGTTGAAGTCCACGATCCAAAGCATCCAAATTATCTTTGATCACCTTTAAAGGAAGGTATTGGTCTCGTTGCGCGTGTAAGACATATCGCAATCGTTCTAAATCAGCGGAGGTGAATTTGCGGTAACCAGATGGTGTGCGCTGTGGTTCAATCAATCCTTCTGATTCGAGAAATCTAATTTTCGAAATCGTAACATCTGGAAACTCGGCACGAAGTTTTCCTAGAACCTCTCCAATACTTAAATACGCGCGGGCGGGAACACTCATGCTCTTACCTTTCCTCCAATGAAGAAGTGCATTTTGAATTTTCCAATATTTAATTCCATGCCATCAGACAAATTAGCTTGCGCCTCTATCTGGCCATTCACGTATGTACCATTGAGGCTGCCCAAATCCTTAACCTGATAGCCATCACCCGTTTTTGAAATCTCGGCATGTTTACGTGAGACCGTTACATCATCAAGAAAAATATCGTTCTCAGGAGATCTTCCGATGGTTGTTAGAGAGGTGTTGATCAAGAACCGCGCTCCTCTTGAGGGACCGCTCAAAACTATCAACATGGCAGAGCCCTCTGGGAGCGCACCGATGACATCTTTTTCTGCTTGAGTCGCTTTTTCGAGTAGGGCTGAAGATTCCTCCGATACGGAGCGCAATCCGGCGAGATGAATAGTGGTGGTTAGATCATTCTTAGCCACTTTCTTCTCCACGGCTTCACTCCCCTTCAATTTCAACCTAACCTTTACGTTGAGGCTGACACTAGGGTTTAGACAGGGGGTGAGTCAAGCGGACAAATCAGGAAATTAATAAGTTATATCCAGCGCTATCTAACAGGGATGAGAGCTCCGATTCTGAAGAGATTTCGACCTCGTAAATCCAACCAGCGCCATACGGATCCTGGTTAAGGGTTTCTGGCGCAGAATCCAAATCTTGATTGACGGAAACAACAACTCCGCCAAGTGGCGCATAAATCTCCGAAACACTTTTGGTTGATTCCACTTCGCCGCAAACCTTTCCTTGGCTATGTGTGTCTCCAACTTTGGGTAATTGAATATAGACAATGTCACCCAGAGCGCTTTGCGCGTAATCGGTAATACCCACCTTGTAACGACTGGAGCCACTAGCCTGAATCCATTCATGATCCTTGGTGTATTTCAATTCTTCAGGAACTAGCGACATCTCATCTCCTTAGGTTGTCTTTCCTTACTTTTCTTATCTATGACCAGCTATAAGTTTAAACCCCGAGCGAGCGTAACCGACGCCGGTCCAGAGGTATAACGCAATCCCCCATCCGGCAAAGCTCCATCCGAAAACAAAGGCCAGGTCGGCGCCGATACCAGAGATTGATTTCGTTAATAGTAAAAGCGGCAAGGCGTACAAAAGGTTAAAGGTTGCGGCCTTTCCTAAATAAGTTACCTTCCAAGGTCCATGACCCTTGTTTTTGAGGAGAACAAGCAAGATCGTCAAGAAGAGATCTCTGGCTAAAATTGAAATTAACACAAAGACTGGCACGACCTCAGTTGCATACATAGCGATCAGAACTGTGATGATGTAAAGACGATCCACCGCTGGATCCATCAGCTCCCCAAAGCGAGACTCCTGACCCCATGCCCTGGCCAGCTTGCCATCAAAGTAATCAGTCGCGCCGGCAACCATAAGTACGAAAACCGCCCAAGTTAATTGTTCTTTTCCTATGACCAGCCAGAGAAATAGCGGAATCCCAGCCGCACGTAATGCGGTCAATAGATTAGGAATCGTTAACACGTCGGGACGACAGGATTTGAACCTGCGACCACCAGACCCCCAGCCTGGTGCGCTACCAAGCTGCGCTACGTCCCGTAAAGCTTGTCAGGCGGAGCCGATACTAGCGTTCACGTATACGAACTGAGACCCTGATTGGAGAACCGGTGAAACCAAACTCCTCCCGCAATCTACGTTCGATAAATCGCCGATAAGAGGCTTCGAGAAACTCAGTTGCGAAGATAACAAACGTGGGCGGCGCGATTCCTGCCTGGGTTGCAAAGAGAATTTTTGGCTGCTTTCCACCACGGATTGGCGGTGGGTTACTACCTATTAACTGACCAAGGAATGAGTTCAACTTTGCGGTTGGGATTCGCTTCTCCCAGCTTTCTAAGGCCTTTTCAATCGCAGGCAGCAACCTGTCCTTATGCCATCCGGTCTTGGCTGAGATATTTACCCGGGCCGCCCATTCCACCTGATCGAAGTTTCGTTCGCTCTCTTTATCCAGCGAAACTCGTCGATCCTCATCTACCAAATCCCACTTATTCATACCAATCACTAAAGCTTTACCGGAGTCTTCGACCATTGAAATTATTCGCAGGTCCTGCTCCGTGATCGGAACCGAAGCGTCGATGACCATTATGACAACTTCAGCATTTTCTATTGCTCGTTCAGTTCGCAATGTTGCGTAGTAATCGGAACCAGAGGCTTGATGTGCCCTCCTGCGAATTCCTGCTGTGTCTATAAATCTCCAAGTCGTGTCATCAATATCAATTAACTCATCTATTGGATCTCTAGTGGTGCCTTCAGCATCATCGACCAGGGCGCGAACGGAGCCAGCAAAGGAATTTAGCAAACTGCTTTTGCCAACATTTGGTCTACCTACAATTGCAACTTTTCTAAATCCATCATCTACTCGGCTTTGCCCGACCTCAGGCAATCTCGTAACAATTTCATCAAGTAGATCACCACTCCCTCGACCATGTGCCGCCGAGATGAAATACGGTTCACCCAATCCAAGGTTCCATAAAGAATGAGCTTCAAGTTCATCCTTTTCGCTATCAACTTTATTGGCGATCAACATCACTTGTTTCTTGCTCTTTCGCAAAACAGAAATCAAAGCATCATCATCAGATTGTTGACCGACCTGGGCATCGACAACAAATAGCACCAGATCTGCATCCACTATTGCAGACTCAGCAGCTTCCGATATTTTTAACGCAATACCCTCAGATGTGGGCTCCCAACCTCCAGTGTCAACTACAAAAAAAGATTTCCCATTCCACTCCGCCTCGTAGTACACCCGATCACGGGTAACGCCAGGTACATCTTCGATGATCGCTTCTCTTGAGCCAATAATTCGATTTACCAAAGTTGATTTTCCAACATTGGGCCGGCCCACAATGACTACCTTTGGCAGCCCGATAAGAGAGCGCTGTTTGAGGATATTCCAGATATATTCAACAGTTTCATCAAGGGTCAAATCAGTGGAATCAACCACGATGGCATCCTCAGCTTTTTTAAGCGGAGATGTCGCTCGGTTTGAATCTTGTTCGTCCCTTTGACTTAGAGATTCTGCAACTTGGGTTTTACCAAGCGATGCGATGTTTTTTTCTTGATTCTCTAAATCTCTTCTTATTGCTCTGGCATTTATATCGGCTTGCAGCCAAATCTTTAACTGCGCACTAGGCGCTACTATCGTACCGATATCTCTACCTTCGACTACTATTCCATTTTTTGCGCTGTCAATAATCTTTCTTTGTAGCGTTAGTAAATGCGCTCGAAGTTCTGGCCATGCTGAAATGCGACTGACAGCCGAGGTTACCTCTGCTTCTCGAATCTCTTGTGAAACATCTATTTCTCCACAAAGAGTGATTGCATTGTCTGGATCCGTTTTAAAAACGATTGGGGATTTCTCCAGCGCAGCAACAAGTTGTGCAGGTTCAACAATGGCATCACGGATAGCTAACCATGTGGCAGCTCTGTAAAGTGCACCGGTGTCTAGATACAACCAACCGGCTTTTCTAGCGATTGCTTTAGAAGTGGAAGATTTTCCAGAACCACTTGGTCCATCCATCGCAACAACAATTGTCATCGCTGATGCACCTTCCAGTCCTTAGATTCAAGATGCGTACGCACTTTAATTGCATCTTCAGGTGAAAACGCCAATGTAATTAAACCAGTAAATTGACCAGGAGAATGTTCTATCGAGAGATCCTCGATATTTGCACCGATTGATGCGCATTCGTTAAATAATTGACTTAGTGCTCCTGGCTCATCCTTAATTACGATCAGTAAATACTCGTAATTTCTTGGTTTGGCTCCATGCTTTCCGGAAACTAAAGCTCGACCATCATTTCCAGATTTGAATGCTTCACGAATTGATTCATCTTGGGCTTCCAATATGGCGGACTTTAGTTGGGATAATTTGATTTCAAATTTATGCAACGTCTGAACTATGGCGTCTCGGTTTTCACGCAGGATCTCACTCCAAAGCGTTCCGTTACTGCCTGCGATTCGGGTCATATCCCGCAAACCTTGGCCCGCTAAAGAAACATCCTCTTCAGACTCCAAGATTGTTGCTGACAAGGAGGTGCTTAAAATCTGGGGCAAATGGGAGATGTAAGCCATAACTTGATCATGTTGCTCGGGATCCATTTGGTATGGAGTAGCTCCCATTAATTTAACAAAATCAACTACATCTTCGACCACATCAGGAGAGGTTGATTTGGTTGGGGTTAGTATCCAAGCCCTGCCCTCAAATAGATCAGATTGAGCTGATGATGCTCCAGCAATCTCCCTTCCAGCCATGGGATGCGTACCAAGAAAGCGCTGATTTAGCCCCGATAAACCTTCAACTTTTGCTACAAGGTTATTTTTAACCGAACCTATATCTATAAATACAGAGTTTGGATTCCTGAGAAATTCATCCTCAAGAACCTCGAGTGCACTCATCGGCGGTGTAGCAATGACAACCAGATCAATTGGATGACCCTCAATTGGGTTAAGCAGATACGGAGCAAGAAGATCCTTAGCTAGATTCAAGCTCGCGGGATTGGAATCATGTAGCTCTAGTTTGAGTCCGAGTTGACCGGCACGCAGCGCTATGGAGGTACCAATTAAGCCGGTTCCAACTATCCGAAGGTTCTTTATCCGCCTCATTATTGTGCGATATCTCGACGCAGCGCTACTGCTCCCCTTAAATAAACATGGGAGATCTGATCCTTACCGAGTTCAGTTTCGCAGTGAACCAGAGTTCGGATGGTACGAGGCAGGCTCCCTGGAACATTCATCTCTACAGCGCAGAGAAGCGGAACCGCGCCAAGCCCCATCTCTCGGGCAGAGGCAGCGGGAAAATCGCTGACCAGATCAGGGGTGCAGGTAAAGATGACCGAAACTAAATCTTGGGGTGTAAGTTGGTTTTTGGCCAAAAGGGACGTCATTAATTCGATAACCGCGGCTCGCATCTCCTGTTGCGAGTCAACATCAATCTGTATCGCTCCCCGTATCGCCCGCAAGCTCATTGGCAGATTTTACCTTTCTCTTCGAGGGATCGTTGATATATATGAAGCGTTTTATCGATTTATTAAGAAACCGGTTTTTAACTCATTATGAAATATCGACATTGCTCGCGGCCATTCCTTCCCAGCAAGCAATGTCGACAAGTAGATATCCATTGGTTGAACCATGTTGCATATTGTCGATAAATAGTTTTTATATTATAGCCATATTGTCGATAAACCGATTTATAGGTATTCCAAATATCGATTTATTAGTTAAACATTAAAACTACAAAACCTTTAAGCTATTTACAGATTAACTATCTCCTCGCTCTGCAAAGCTCTCCATCTAGCCACAGGCAATTCCCCGAGCCGAACCGAACCGATGGCGGTGCGAACCAACCGCTCCACGGGGTTTCCAAGTGACTCGAAAATTCTTCGTACAATCTGGTTTCGACCCTCATGGATAACCAGCTCAATCCAAGCGCCTCTTCTCTCGACTGAGATTGGTTTTGCCAGTCCATCTTCAAGTCCGACACCCTTTTTCAATTGTTCTAATTGCCTATTACTAACTTCCTGATCACATAAGACCAAATAGGTTTTTCTTACCCCAAAAGAAGGGTGGGTAGCTTCATGAGCCCATTGACCATCATTGGTCAAGATGATGAGCCCCTCGCTCTCCTTATCCAATCGACCTACATGAAATAGTCGTTCATTAAAGCTACCAAAATAATCGGCTAGGCAGGGTCGGTTCTCTGGGTCTGACATGGTAGACAAAACGCCCTTTGGTTTATGAAATGCGATGTATGTTTTAGTCTTTATTGAATTAATTAACTCATTATCAACTTCAACTTTATGGTTTATCGGGTCAATTTTAGTACCAAGGGTGCGAATTATCCTGCCGTCAACCTTTACCCGCCCAGCGAGGATGAGCTCCTCGCATGCTCTACGACTAGCAACACCACTATCAGCCATGTATTTCTGCAGCCGAATCTGAGTTGGAGAATCCTCTGATTTTCTAGATTGGTTAGGCACCCGAGCAAGTGTACGTTACTCAGTTAGGGAAGCTATAACCTCATCCAATCCATCGACATCTGGTAGGAACGGCGCCAAAGCGGGCAGATCCTCGACTCGATTTACCCCTATACGCTCTAAAAAGTAATGGGTGGTTCGATAAAGAATGGCGCCTGTTTCATTCTCAACACCGCACTCCTCGACCAATCCCCTGGTTACCAAGGTTTTCATTACCGCCTCAACATTTACTCCACGAATTGCCGAAACGCGTGCTCTGGAGATTGGTTGGCGATAAGCGATTACCGCCAATGTCTCCAAAGCCGCTTGAGTTAACTTGGCCTGCTGGCCATCCAAAACGAATTTCTCCACGAGCGGGGCTAGATCTGGATGGCTATAGAAACGCCATCCGCCAGCTATCTGCTTGAGTGCAAAACCACGGTTTTCCGCCTCATATTGGGCGCTCAGGGCGTGAAGTGTCTCGAGGACCTGTTCTGTAGGGAGCTCAATAATCTGGGCTAATACCAGCTCTGAAACTGGTTCTTCGACCACCATCAATATAGCCTCCACTGAGCGTGCAATCTCCGAGTTACTCATTCTCCCCGCCTTCTAGCTCCCGATTTGCGTCCTTGTCCGCTGAAATCTCCTGTGCAATTCGATCAAACTCATCGCTGACGCTGATCTCTCCAGCCTCGGAGCCGGTCCAGGTTATCTGGAGCTCTCCTAGTGCAACTACCTGCTCAAACCTCACCGATCCATCCTTATAAAGCTCCAACAGAGCAAGGAAGCGGGCAACCACAACCAAGGTGTTTTCTGCATCCGAGACAAGAGAGCGAAAACTCATTGTTTTATGCCGCCTAAGTGAGCTAACCACGTAGAGTGCTTCAGCAGCAACGCTCACTAAAGGCAGGTGTAGGTGTTCGACAGAGAGTGTCGGGGCGCTCTTAGGGGTTAAAACTCGATTGGCGATTGCAGCGAAACGTTCTGGGGTTACGCCGATTAGCACCTCTGGTAGCAACGCTGAGAACACTGGATCTAGCGCAACTGAGCGGGCAAAGCTGCGCTCTTGCTGGGCAATCCGGTCTTCCAGAATTCCGGCAATCTCCTTGAAAGCTCTGTATTGAAGCAGTCGGGCAAATAACAGGTCTCGAGCTTCTAGAAGCGCCAGATCCTCTTCATCCTCTATCTCACCGGATGGCAATAGCCGCGCCGCTTTCAGGTCCAGCAAAGTAGCGGCAACCACTAAGAATTCAGTAGCTTGATCCAGCTGCCAACCAGCCTCTGTTTTTTCTAACTCCCGGATGTAGGAGATAAACTCATCAGTCACGGTAGCGATTGCGACATCGGTGATGTCCATGCGATGCCTGGAAATAAGTTGTAGCAGCAGGTCAAATGGGCCATCGAAATTATCTAAATGAACTGAGAAGCCAGCAACTCTTCCCTCGCCTGAGACTGTTGTGGCGCCCGTAATTGGCGGCAGAGAACCTAAAGTATTACTTGAGGGTTCTACATTTTCCCGATTCATGATTGTCATACTGTACGCGTGTCGCTGGCTTAACACCTACAGGTCATGACTAAAGTCGCGGCATGGCAAAAAGTGCTTCAGAGATATCTCGATTGAACGCTAAATCGACATTATCTAAATTTGATTCAGAGATAGTAACTACCTCGATGGTGCTCGGCACCCCACAAAAAAATTTCCCTATTCCATCTCAGCTGACAGAGCATGGCAACGCAAAAATCATCTCAGTTGTCAACCAAAAAGGTGGAGTTGGAAAAACAACGACAACAATAAATCTGGGCGCCGCATTCGCCGAACTAGGACGAAGAGTTCTCTTAGTTGATTTTGATCCGCAGCATTCACTGTCGGTTGGCTTAAATGTATCAACTAGAGATCTTGAGGGTTCCATCTACAACTTAATGATGGATGAATCAACAAAAATTGAGGATTTCCTGCTTAAAACTAGCGTTCCCGGCATGGACATGATCCCCGCGCATGAGGATCTCTCTGGCGCAGAAGGTGGTTTGGTTACCGTCATCGCACGTGAAAAGATTTTGAAACGGGTACTTCAAACTGTGACAGATTTTTATGATGTCATTTTGATTGATTGCCAGCCATCATTGGGCTTGTTAACTGTAAATGCGTTAACCGCATCTGATTGGGTATTGGTTCCTCTAGAGTGTGAGTACTTTGCATTGCGTGGAGTCGCATTATTAGATGACATCATAAAAAAAGTGCAGATTAATACCAATCCAGATTTAAAGCTGCTTGGCATTCTGCCTACTATGTTTGATAGAAAAACCGTTCATAGCAGAGAGGTGCTCGAACGTATTTCTGAGGCGTTCCCAAACAAAATATTTGATACCACAATCGCCCGTACAGTTCGTTTCCCTGAAACAACTGTTGCTGGCGAACCGATTACCTCGTATGCCAGCGCTTCAATTGGTGCCGCCGCTTACCGTCGTTTAGCTAGAGAAATTATTGCCAATGGAGGTGTGCGATGAGCAGAAGAATCAGTTTGCCGGGTGCCGATGAGTTGTTCCGCAAAACAACTTTAAGTGCGGTACCTGATCAATCCGTAGAAGAGGTTGAAGTAGCACATACAAATCGTCCAACTACCGCAACAACTACAACCGCAAAGCCAGTGGCCAAAAGCAGTGGAGTTAGGCAAACCCCACGCAGAAGACCGACAGGTTTAGATAAGTCACCAACAGGTCGTGAAAAGCATGATGAAAAAATTACGGTTTATCTTTCACCTGAAGAGTTGTTTGATCTCGAACAAGCCAGATTGCACTTACGTGGCGATCTTGGGCTTGCCGTAGATCGTGGTCGAATCGTTCGTGAATCTCTTGCGATTGTTATTGCAGATCTCGAGTCAAAGGGTGATCAATCAATTATCGCTCGTCGCTTACGAGGACGTTGAACTAACCCGCAGTAGATCTGGGGTGCGCGGCAATATAGCTTTCGCGCAACTTATCTATCGTTACCAAGGTGTAGATCTGAGTTGTAGTCACCGAGGAGTGACCCAATAACTCCTGCACCACCCTTATGTCAGCTCCCCCATCCAAAAGATGGGTGGCAAATGAATGTCTAAGGGAGTGGGGCGAAACCGCGCTACCTATCTTTGCCCTATCAGCGCTGTCTTTAACTACCTGCCAACCACTTTGTCTGGATAACCGAGTCCCTAAACTCTCATTTATGAAGAGTGCTGAAACTGTTTTCTTCTTGAGTAAAACTGGTCGGGCTCGAACTAAATACTGATCTAAAGCTATTTGTGCATAGCTGCCCAAAGGAACTAAACGCTCCTTGCCACCTTTGCCTTTTACCTTTACGGCGACAACTGCATCCTCGCTCTTGGATATATCACCAACATTGAGCGAAACAATCTCGCTGACGCGAGCACCCGTTGCATAAAGCACTTCAAGTATTGCCCGATTTCGAATTCCAATAATGGAGTCATCACAGGAGTTTATTAGTCGGGATACTTCATCAATTGTGAGAGCCTTTGGTAAACGCTTAGGAATCTTGGGCGGGAGATAATCCTTTACAAGGTTTTTGATTCCAGAGTCCTTTTCCATGAATGCGTACCAACTTCGAAGCGCTACTACTTTTCGCGCAATGCTGGACTCTGACAACCCTTTGACCCGTAAATCCGCTACGAATTTAGAGACAAATTCTGCATCCACACCATCTAAAGCAACTTTAGAATCGTCAAGGTACTCAAGAAAACTACTTAAGTCCCGCCGATAAGCATTGACCGTATTCTTACTTAATCCTTTCTCAACCAAACAGTGGTTGAGAAAAGTTTGCAGTAGATCGTTATTAACCACGTTCTATTGCGGCTTTTATCAAGCCGACAAAGAGAGGGTGTGGTTTTGTTGGGCGGGAACGAAACTCTGGATGAGCCTGAGTACCCACATAATATGGGTGTTGCTCTTCAGGAAGCTCAACAAACTCAACTAAATGATTATCTGGCGAAGTTCCACTAAAGATTAATCCGGCCTTTGCGATCTCCTCCCTATAGGAGTTATTTACCTCGTATCTATGTCTATGCCGTTCTGAAATTTCCGAACTGCCATAAGTTTTTGCAACAATTGAACCTTCGACAAGAATGGCTTTGTATAAACCAAGACGCATGCTGCCGCCCATATCAGCCTCGCCGGTCACAATCTTCTCTTGCCCCGCCATAGTCGCAATAACTGGGTCAGAGGTCGTTGGATCAAACTCAGCGCTATTGGCGTTTTTTAGCCCGGCTAGATTTCTAGCCATCTCAATCACCATGCATTGCAATCCTAAGCACAAACCTAGGGTTGGGATCTTGTTTTCTCTAGCAAATTTCAAAGCACCTAATTTTCCTTCGATGCCTCTAACTCCGAAACCACCGGGCACGCATATGGCATCCAAATTTGCGAGATTCTTTTTTGCTCCGGCTTCGGTTTCACAATCATCACTAACGATCCAAATGATCTCAACCTTTGCGTTATTCGCAAATCCTCCGGCACGCAACGCTTCAGTTACAGATAGGTAAGCATCAGGTAGATCAACATACTTGCCAACTAAACCAACCTTGACGGTATGTGCTGGATTGTGCACCTGTTCTAGAAGAGCATCCCACTCTTGCCAAGCGACATCATTTGCTTGGAGTCCTAATCTTCTTACCAAGTAGGAGTCTAAACCCTCTTTATGTAGCACCTTAGGGATGTCATAAATAGATGGCGCATCCACAGCAGCAACCACCGCTTCTTGATCCACATCGCACATCAAAGAAATCTTTTTCTTAACAGCTACCGGAATTTCTCTATCAGAACGAAGAACCACCGCATCCGGTGAGATACCGATGGAACGTAGCGCCTGAACCGAATGCTGAGTAGGTTTTGTCTTCAACTCACCAGACGGCCCGATGTAGGGAACTAAAGAAACATGTAGATAGAAAACATTTTCTCTACCCACCTCTTGTCTAATTTGTCGAGCTGCCTCTAAGAAGGGCAAGGATTCGATATCTCCAACTGTGCCACCGATCTCGGTTATAACGATGTCGATATCGGGAGCAGCCATCGCTTTCATGCGATCTTTAATCTCATTTGTTATGTGCGGAATCACCTGAACGGTGTCTCCGAGATACTCTCCCCGACGCTCCCTGGCAATAACACGGGAGTAAACCTGCCCAGTTGTCACATTGGCTGAACCATGCAGATTTGTATCGAGAAAACGCTCATAATGTCCGATATCCAAATCCGTTTCGGCGCCATCATCGGTAACAAAAACCTCACCATGTTGGAATGGATTCATGGTTCCTGGATCTACATTTATGTAGGGATCTAGTTTTTGCATGGTCACGCGGAGGCCACGGGCACGTAATAATCGACCTAAACTGGATGCGGTTAGACCTTTGCCTAAACTTGAGGCGACTCCGCCGGTGACGAAAAGATGCTTGGTCACATGATTGGCGGTCATGGGTGGCGAACTTATCACGCCTTTACAGCTAAACGTAAATTCAATAGTTCGCGAGCGTGCTCTTGGGCGTGTTCTGAACCCTCTACCCCAGAAAGCATTCGGGCGATCTCCAACTCCCGCTCTGATTCAGAGATGGCGCGGATGGAACTCTCCGTTACCGCTCCATCACTGTTCTTTTCAACCTTAAGGTGATGATCCGCCCAGATCGCAACCTGTGGCAAGTGGGTTACCACTATGACCTGAGCCTCCTGCGCTAACGCCTTTAATCGCCTTCCTACATCTAATGCTGCTTTGCCACCGACGCCAGCATCTACCTCATCAAAAATATATGTACCTACCGGATAGCTGTGAGCAATCACTACCTCTATCCCGAGCATTAACCGTGAGAGCTCACCACCGCTAGCAGCTTTTGATATCGGTAGTAACTCCCCACCACTGTGCGCGGAGAACATGATTTGAATTTCATCCAATCCCGAATTTTGCAGATCAGAGTCTGATTCCCCTGTACGTGAATTAACCTTTACATTCAACCTTGCCTTTGGCATCGCCAATAACTGCAGCTCATTTTCAACTTGTTTTGAAAACTCTATAGCTGCTGCACTTCTAATTGCGGTGATCCGATTAGCAATCTTTATTAACCCGGCCCGTTTCTTTTCCAACTCTTTTGCCAACTGTGAAATCCGCTCATCTCCGCCATGAAGATCGCGAATCCTCTCTCCTGCTAGAACTCCGAAATCTATAGCTTCGAGGTAACTCTCAAGACGATCAGCTGAGGATCCATATTTCTTGGCGTAGTTCAACAATAAAGAACGTCTTTGTAATGCATTTTCTAAAGCATTTGGGTCGGCTTCCAGGCCATCTAGATAGCGCTGTAGATCCCCTGCCGCATCAATCAGGTTGAATAAGGACTCGGAGATACGTTCCTGAATCTCATCTAGATATGGATCTTTTCCGCGAGCGGTCTGTAAGAATTTTTTACTCACTTGCAGCGAATTTAATCCGCCTTGCTCCTCATGATTAAGCGCCTCACTGGCCCCGGTTGCCGCAATTCTCAACTCTTCAATTGAGCCTAGTCTCGAGATCAGGCTATCTAACTCGGTTAGTTCCTCTTTGAGTGGCTTGATTTTCCGATACTCGCTATCTAGATCGGAAAGCTCTTTAACCAATCTCTCCTTATCTCGAGTGGCTTTTGTTAACTCCTCAATCTGTCTCTTCATGAACAAATACTCTTCAAGCTCTTCGCGATACTCTTTCATAACAGGAGATATCTCAGAATCGCAGAAACTGTCGAGCACCTCACGCTGTTTGGCTGGTTTCGATAACACCTGATTAGCGTGCTGGCCATGCACCTCTATTAGATGCTCAGATAACTCGTTGAGAATGGCTGCAGTTGTGCTGACACCGCTAATCATGGCACGACTTTTGCCATCTTTGGCTACATTGCGATTGAGAAGTACTGCGCCTTCCTCAGTAATTACATCGTTATTCTCAAGTAACTCTTTTATTTCAATCGGCAATGGGTTTGGCAGTAGAAAGCTTCCCGCCGTGGTTAATCTTTCTTGTCCCGAGCGAACTAAGTCTGAATCTGCTTTTCCGCCCAATATTAGATTTAGAGCAGTTAACAACATTGTTTTACCGGCGCCAGTTTCGCCTGTAATTACATTTAATCCTGGCTTAAATTCAACTTGAGCGTTATCGATAACTCCCAGCCCACGAATCGTTATCTCCTGCAAGTGTGAGCGAACGCCCGCACTTTTTTTACTCACCACGCCACCCATCAACTGGTAATTTGAATTTGGCAACTAATCGATCGGTAAAGGCCACCTCATCAATATGGGCCAAATTGATAAAGGATTTATCGCTGGAAATTAAAATGCGATCTGACTCGACTAATTGGAATTTGCGCAGTCCATCAGCTGAAAGCACGCCCTCTTCGCTTTCAAGATCAATCGCAATCTGAGATTTTGGTGATACCACCATCGGATCAGAGAAGAGCGCGTGGGCTGCAAGTGGCAACAAGACCAAAGCTTCAACATCAGGCCAGACCACAGGACCGCCCGCGCTAAACGCATAAGCCGTAGAGCCTGTTGGAGTTGCGCAAATTACCCCATCACAACCCCAGCGTGATAAAGGTCGATGATCAACCTGAACGAAAAGCTCAATCATAGTCTCTGTACTTCGCTCAACAGTTATCTCATTCAGCGCCCAACCATGTGCAACTATCTGGTCTTTACGTTGCACCTGATAAGCAAGTGTCATCCGTTTTTCAACTGAGTAATTCTTGTCTCTAATTGCTGAAACAATTGAATCAGTTGAGGGGCGACCAATCTGCGCTAAAAATCCAACATGTCCTAGGTTGATTCCCAAAACTGGAATTGAGCTGCCATGGATTTGTTCGGCACCTCGCAAAATGGTTCCATCTCCACCAAGGACTAAAGCCAGTTCAATACTTGGAACATGTTTTGAAAGTGTTGCTGAATCAATAGTGGTAACTCCAGCCAAACCAGTTTCAGTTACAGAGAAAAAGTTGAAACCTGATTTCTGAAGGGAATCAACGATTCGGATTGCTTCGGCTTTAGCTTCTGGGCGGGTTGGATGTAAAACTAAAAGAATCTCGCGTTGATCAGCGTTACTCATCACTGCGGTCCTTTCGATACTGCATCGATGATTCTCTCCATTGGAATCATTTCATCGCCCCGTCTCATCCAAAGGAAATACTCCACATTCCCTGATGGACCAGGAAGTGGACTAGCCACTACCCCTAAGGTACCTAAACCTACTGATCGCGCGCCCTCTGCCACATCTCTGACCGCCTCTGCGCGCAGCTGCGGCTCACGCACGACACCTCCAGCGCCGAGTCTCTCTCTACCAACTTCAAACTGAGGTTTCACCATAATTAGGAAATCCGTGTCCGGGTGTGAAACCTCAATCAGAGCGGGCAAAACCAGGTTCAACGATATGAAGGATAGGTCAGCAACAATTAACTCTGGTTCATCGGCAATAACCTGCCGCGAAAGATTCCTAACATTAGTGCGATCATGAATCTCTACCCGTGGATCATTTTGCAGACTCCAAGCCAATTGGCCGTAACCAACATCAACCGCAATAACTTTTTTTGCTCCTCTTCGCAGCAGAACATCGGTAAAACCTCCAGTTGAGGCACCAGCATCTAGAGCTACTTTGCCTGCAACAGTTATCGTGGAAAACGCATCTAATGCTCCGGCCAACTTATGGCCACCACGCGATACATACTCCTCTCCCGAATTTCTTACCGTTATAGAGGTTTCTGCATCTACCTGAGTTGCCGCTTTAGTCGCCGGCAAACCTTTAACTGAAACTAAGCCAGATTCGATTAACTCAACAGCGTTCTCGCGAGAACGTGCCAGGCCCCTACGGACCATCTCAGCATCTAATCGAATTCTCAAGAGCTCACACTAACCGTGCAGCTGTTATTGATTAGAGGTGGAGATGCCCTCGACTGAGGTGAGGGCGGTCGAAAGATCCTTATTAATCTCATCAAACTTTGCCCCATGCTCTTCTAGAGGCGCAAAGGCGAGTTCATTAATGCGTTTCTTTATCGCTGAGATTGCTTCAAGATTAGTTGAGTTTTCCATTATTTTTTACCGATCTTTTTAACGGCTTTTCCGGCAGGTTTCTTGGTGCTTTTCTTAACAACTTTAACTCCAGATTTTTTTGCCGAACTCTTTTTTGTGGCCTTTGCTGACTTTTTAGCAGCAGTTGCTCCACGAGGAGTAACAACCAATCTTGACTTCAACTGCTCTACCTCGCGGGCTAGACGATCTAGATCATCCTGTTTTGCGAAACCCATCTTTTTGACGGTGCGTGCGACCTCTTCTTCCACCCGCTGTTTAATCGACTCGCCACTTTCGCGAGCCCACGCGTTAAGTGCAGCCGCCATCTCCTGTGGGGTTTTTTCGCCAGAGCCAACCTTTGAAAGATAAGTGCGCAACGCTGATAAAAGATCATTAGCCATGGGCTAACGTTATCTAAATTCGACGAAGTTCGCGTGCTTCAACCTGCCATCTGCTGGCTGATACCGCCCCAACCTTCCAAAACCTACGACGCAAGGTGCCGGTTATCTCCACCCATTCATCGCTCTTTAAGGAAAGGCCTCGTTTTCTTAGGACAGAATTCCATAATGCAACATCAAAGGTGTCATAACCATCTCTATTATCCCTACCAACAATGATTCGAAACTCCACAACCTTATCTCCGCTGGGTAGAGCCTTTTCTTCCCCCGGTCCGCTACAGCGTCCTACTATGACAACTTGGTTTTGATACTCCGGCTCTTTAATTGTTGACTTTGTTTTACCCACAGAAGACTCCTCGACTATGTAAATTAGAAGATACAGAGTCGCAGATGTTAAAGCTTTAGCTAATTAAATCTCCGAAACGTTAAATGATTGTGGATATTTGGCCATGAAGGAATCAGCTTCAGAGTTACGACCAGCTTGCAACAATGCATCCCGATATGCGGTTCTTAATCTTGTACTCCAGTTAGCATCTCCAAGTGTCAGCTCTGGACAGGTCAAGGTAACGACCGCAGCATCAAATTGTTTTAACGCACTGCGAGCACCTGCCGCAGCAATTCGAAGCTCTACACGTTGTTCCACGGTCAGCCGTTTTGGATCTACCGAGCCTGCAATTTCCAGGGTTTTTCGCGGATCTCCTAACGCTAATTCGCATTGCGCTAAATAAGGAATCACTGATGGGGACCCAGCAATTCGTTGCGCCGCTCTTAGCTCTTTGATAGCAACATCAAACTTCTTAAAATGAACCGCAGCAATTCCCGCTTTTTCTCGCACAATCGCAACACGTCCCGCTCTAAATACCGCGGATTGACCATGCCAATAAGCCCGCTCAGGATCACTCTCCAAAAACATATTTAAAGCCACTAGATGCTTGGCGACCATTTCAGCATTTTCCAAAGCTAGAGATTGCAATGCAAAAGCTTCTCGCTTCTCTAACTCTTTGCCAGTTATCTCTTCCGGAATAGAAGGTTCAGCGAATTTTCTAACGCGACGATTCTCATCTTTAATATCCCGAACACCTCTTCGGTCTACTCCTCCACGTGCCGGTCTTGCGCCGCCATCTCTACGTTCGCCTGGCCTGTGATCTGAAGGTTTGCGATCTGACGGCATACGGTCGCCTGGATTGCGATCTGAAGGTTTGCGGTCAAATTTCCTGCCGGAAGATTTTGCGCCGAAGGATTTGCGATCCTTATTTTCCATAATCTTCCTAACCAACTCTTCCCTCTAATAAATTTTCTAACAGCAACTGAAATAAAAAAGGGGCCACAGTAATCTGCAACCCCTTTTTTTAATATAAGTCCGGCGGCGTTCTACTCTCCCACAAGGTGACCCGTGCAGTACCATCGACGCTGAGAGGCTTAACTTCCGGGTTCGGAATGGGACCGGGTGTTTCCCTCTCGCTATGACCGCCGAAACGCTATTGAGATGTC
>JAURMX010000051.1 GCA_030830475.1 Candidatus Nanopelagicales bacterium | reverse complement strand
TAGGTCATCAACACTATTAGGAAAATTGCTTACTCTTTCCGGAGAGTATGCGTAAACACGTACTCGACCGGTGAGGCCAACCCAATCCTTTTTTGAAGATTGATACTTGGCATCGATCTTGCTTAACAAAGTTGAAGGAAGTTCCTGCAATAAACCAGAAGCACTTACAGCCCCAAGAGATCCTGCGTCTTGAGAAAGGAATATATCGGCGGGGGAGTTTTCTCCCTCCTCTAACAACTGCGCAGCCAAGGCGGCCGAATCGCCATATCTGATATCCAACTTGATGCCGGTTTCGGCGGTGAACTGTTCAATAAAGGGAGCGATGTACTCCTCGGCTCGACCCGAGTAGATGGTCAGACTCTGCTCTGTCGAAGGGCTGGAGCTGCACCCTGAAACTAGGGCAGCAGAGGCAAATATCAGCGCAGAGAGGCCAATTAGGCGGTTTTTGATCTTCATGCCGCAACCTTAAGCGTCTACTGCTATTTACGCAACATAAGTGTTGCGTAATTCATCTCACTCGATAGGGGTGGAGCTTTCTGCTGTTTCGGATTGCTCAGCCTCCTGTACAGGAGGCAAAGGTTCACTCTCGGCAAGAGCAGCGCTCAAAATTGCTGCACACTTTTCAATCTGCCACTCACGAGCACCATTTAGCCTGAGTTGAGTTTGTGTCGCTGCGATAACTCTTTCATTTAACTCCAGCACCCGTTCCTTGCCATCATCAAAACAAATCTTTCTAACCAACTCAGGGGTAAGAAGATTTTCTAGTGGCATCGCCAGTTCGGCAGCTACTGCTGCCAAATTATGTTTGGCATGTGACAAGTGTGCGTGTGCCAAAGGATATTTAATTTTCCAAATCTTGGCGGGAGGCAAGGAATCAGATTTGCCTCGAAGCTGTGGCCAGTCAGACTCCTTTAAATTGCTTGCTGCAAGATAAGTCTCTAGCCAAGTATCAATATAACTTTTTTGCAGCTCGTTACGAACCCTGGCTTTGACCTCTGGAATTTTTAAGAACTCGGCTCTAGTTTTGATTTGGGATTTAGCTAGGGCGATAATTACATAGTCAGATAGCAACCGACCAGGAGCAAGATCAATCTCTGAAGCAATTGAATCCCGTTTGTTCCAAAGTTCACGGATGATTGCTAGTTGGTATCTGGATTTAATCTCATGCATCCCCGAAGTTCGACGCCAAGGTTCATTTCTAGGTTTTGGGGGAGGAGCCTTTAATATCGCTGCGAAATCCTGCATGGCCCATTTCAATTTCCCTTGGCCCTCAAGAAGTTTAGAAATTTCATCTTTTAAATCGAGCAATACCGCAACATCCAATGCCGCGTAATCAAGCCACTCTTTTTCAAGTGGTCTAATTGACCAATCCACCGCTGAATGTTCTTTTGCCAGCGATATTTCGAGAAGTGATTCACAAAGTGCTCCTAGGCCAACCCGCTCACATCCTGCGATCCGCGCCCCTAATTCAGTGTCAAAAAGCAAAGTGGGGTTAATGCCAAATTCACGAAGACAGGGCAGGTCTTGGGTGCTTGCATGAATTACCGTCTCACAACTTCCCAAAACTGAATTTAAATCAGCTATTAAAGGGGAATCTTTAAGGGGAATTGGATCAATTAAATGTAAGCCACCGCCTCGTCGAAAAAGTTGAATCAAATAAGCTCGTGAACTGTAGCGAAAGCCGGAGGCACGCTCGGCATCGATCGCAATGGCGCCCTGTCCGCCCCCAAGTTGTCTGATGCATTCGGCAAATTGTTTTTCAGTCGTTACTAGTTCTGGGGTTCCCTGTTCAGGGGTTAATAAGGCACGCACTATTTTGCGAAACTTAGTGTTTGACCGGCAGAGTTGCAACACCTTCGGGAACTGGAGGCAGGCCAGCGGCGTTGGCCATCAACTGCAGCCAAGCATTTACATGATTTATTAATTGCTTGGGATCAGCAGGTGTCCATGAAGCTCGAATCTCTATCTCTGATGATTCATCTTGAGGAGAGAGCTGTCCATAAGAAGCGCTCATTACCCGAGTTACGGTGCCACTAGGAGCCAGGAAATCGGCCGAAAAACTATTAAGCGCATCTATAAACCAAGACCAACCGACATCTGGAAGCAGTGGATCAGACTCCATCTCCGTTTCAAGTGCAGATCTAACAAATGTTACGCAACGAAACTTACCTTCCCATGCCTCTTGCCCTTCTGGATCATGAAGCAAAACAAAACGACCAGTCGCGACATCGAGATCCCCATCTGTTAAATCTGCGGATATGGCGTAAGCAAATGGAGCGAGTCGTTGCGGCGCTGGAATCTCAGAGATAGAAATTTCCGCTCTAGTTTTAAGTTGCTTGATTTCTTCAATGACAGCATGAAAGAAATCAGTTTCATTCCTCACAAGACAAGGGTAGCCAGTATGCTCAGCAAATGGGTTCATTGCTTGCGCTTTTGTCCAGTGTTTTGTGGGGTACAGCTGATTATTTGGCTGGGAATCTATCTAAAAAATACAAAGCTATAGCGGTAACCGGCGTTTCTCAGTTTTTCGGATTACTTTTTGGCGTATCTGCAATTCTTTTTTTCTCTGATTTCATTAAACCTAATCTCTCTTGGGATGGCTATCTTCTGCCTGGCTTTGTAGCTGGAATCGCCGGCTTCATTGGATTGATCTCTTTTTACACAGGGTTAGCGACCGGACGGATGGGGGTAGTTTCACCAATCAGCTCACTTTCCGTCGTTATCCCGTTGATCTTTGCATTGGCCCAAGGTGAGCGACCGACGGTGTTACAAACTCTGGGAATTTTGATTGCGATTGCGGGCGCGTTTATGGCTAGCGGGCCAGAGATTAAAAATGGCTTACCGCTTAAACCAATAATTTATGCGGTTGTTGCAGCTATTGGTTTTGGTACCGCATTGACCTTTATCGCTATTGGATCTGAGACAGACTCACTGCACACCATGACAGCGATGCGCGTTGCCTCAGTAACGGTTTGTGTTTTCTTGGCTCTGAAGTACAAAACGATTGGCGGTTTCGTAAAAAGTAACATTCCGCTTTTGATTTTTATCGGTGTGGCGGATTTCCTGGCCAATTTTTTACTTGGTGTTGCAACTACAAAGGGATTGGTTTCTATTGCTATGGTCCTAGGATCACTCTTTCCAATAGTTACCATTTTGTTAGCTTTTAAATTTTTGCATGAGAGGTTGATGAAGGTGCAGTATGTCGGAATCGCCCTTGCTCTTTGCGGCGTTATCTTAATCGCTGCCTCTTAATTTGAGTTATGGCTTAGGTATCCAAATCTCAAAAATACTTTCAGATATTTTTTCATGACTAAATAACTTGTAGTTGCTCTTTAGCGATTCATCATTCCAAAAATCGCCATCACCTGAATTTGGAGTATGGGTAATCAAAAGGGCATCAATTGCTTTCTCCTTAATAAGCGAGTACAGAAAGTTAACTCCGCCTTCAATTAGTACTGGGGAGCCAACACTTTCCTGCGCTAGAAAGATCAACTCCTTAGGAGAGACCGGGGCGATGGTGAGTTTTTCACTTTGAATTGGGGCTAAGGAAGTGCTGGCAACAAAAATCGGAAGCGGTGATTTCTGGTAGGGCTCGTTGCGATATGTATTTCCGCCAATGATTAAGGCCTTGGCGCGGGCTCTGACCTGGTGAAATCTGATTCCATCCTCCAGGGTGCGCAGCGGGGATGATTTTCCCAATGCGCTGGTTGCCTGATTAGAGCCGACCATGATGTTGGCTAAAACTCTGGCCCCAAAAGGGAGCTCTAGCTGCGCAACGCTCATAAGACGAAGGTACCCAATGTCAGTGGTCACCTTTAACTTAAATGCATGATTATCGATTGCGAAAGCTGTGTAATGCGAGATATCGCCTGTAGGGATTGTGTTGTTTCAGTGCTAATCGCACCCGCGCCGGCTGTAAATGTGGAGGCTGAGGAGGCACGGGTGATCGATTTGCTGGCATCCCGGGGGATGGTTCCTCCGCTGCGCTACGCTCAAAATGGAAAAATTGATGGGAATTCTCAGGGTTCTACGGCGCTCTCAGGTTGAGTTAGGTGTGACTCCGCGGTTAGCCTAAACCGATGATTTTGCACCTTCGGCAAGGCAAGTGGAGTTCAGCCCTTTTCTGCCTATCGGCCTGCTTAATCGCAACCCTTACCCCGTCCGCCTCAGCGGCTCCATCTGCCGATTTACGCGCAGTCCGAGCAGAGGTGGAAAGACTTCAGGAAGATGCCGCCGAGGCGGGAGAGAATGCTCAGGCTGCCAAGATTCAATTAGCAAAACTAAAATCCCAGTTGGCAACGGTTCAGCAGCAAGCGGATGTGCAGAAGCAGAGCGTTCAATCAATTGAGAAATCCCTAGCCGCTATTGCAGTAGCACGGTATAAATCAACTGGACTTGGCGAAGGTCTAGAACTTCTCTTCTCCTCTGATCCATCTCTCTATCTTTCAGCAGCAGGTTCTTTGGAAAATGTTACGAGGAAACAGGCGATCGAATTAAGAAAATACGCCACAGCGAAACAGCGACTGGACGCAACCTCACTTACCGTCGGGGACAAATTACGTTTAGTACAAGCTGCCGAGGCGAGATACCGTGCGCAAGCTGCGCAGGTTAAAAATAAACTAGCTGAAGCTGAAAAATTGCTTACCAAATTGGAAAAAGCGGATCGCGAGAGATTGCTAAAGCTTCAAGCCATGGATGAAGAGCAACGTCGTAAGTACTCACTTCAACAGGCCAAGCTAGCTAATGCTGTCTCTGGTCGAGCAGGTACAGCCCTGCGATATGCGGTCAAGCAAATTGGGGATAGCTATGTTTGGGGTGCTTCGGGCCCAATTCGATGGGATTGCTCTGGATTGACCATGCGGGCCTTTCAACAGGCGGGCGTTAGATTGCCACACTCTTCACGCGCGCAATTCAGTTATGGAAGATCGGTTTCGCGCAGCAATTTACAACCTGGCGATTTAGTCTTCTTTGGTACACCCATCTCCCATGTTGGAATTTACATTAGCAAAAACAAAATGGTTCATGCACCTCGTCCCGGAGCAAAGGTGCAGATTGCAGAGTTTGGAAATTACTTTGGCCGCAAGAAATATGTTGGCGCCCGCCGTCTCTAATGGCCTCAATACTTCTAGTAACAAATGATTTTGGTCCAAGAGCCGGCGGTATTGAGAGTTTTGTAATTGGCCTTTTGGAGAGAGTTCCTGCCGGCGAGGTCATTGTTTATACCTCTTTTCAGCCAGAACATGAGAGTTACGACCAGAAATGGTTTTCAGACTATCAAGTTCGAGTAGTTCGGGATAAGTCAAAGGTATTATTGCCAACCCCACGGGTCATTAGAAACTTACAAATGGTTGTTAGGCAGAACTCAATAACCAAGGTTTGGTTTGGTGCGGCTGCGCCACTTGGAGTCTCATCTCGTTGGCTACGCAAAGTTGGAGTTAAACAAATAGTTGCCCTGACGCATGGCCATGAAGTTTGGTGGTCAAAGATCTGGCCATTTTCTTGGGCCATCTCCGAGATTGGCAAACAGGTTGATTATGTTACCTATCTAGGTGATTTCACTAAGGCCGCATTAGCAACACAAATTAAGGATTCCAGCAAATTAATTAGAGTAGCGCCAGGAATTGATACAAAACACTTTTCTCCGAGTGATTCCTCTGACTTAAGAGAAAAGCATGGTCTGGATAATCGGCCGACTGTAATAAGCGTTGGCAGATTAGTACACCGTAAAGGTCAGGATCGGTTAATAGAGGCGTTCCCCAAAGGTTTGGAAGTTATTTCTGATGCTGCCTTGGTTTTGGTGGGCGAGGGCCCTTACCGTAAGCAACTTGATGCTCTGGTCAAGAAATATGATCTAAG
>JAURMX010000050.1 GCA_030830475.1 Candidatus Nanopelagicales bacterium | reverse complement strand
TTTAATCACGCTAATTGCCTCCCACTTTGGAAATGGACAATCCCGCGAAGTCATCGAAGCCGCGGTAGTTTGCGAGTTAACCCATGTGGCGACTTTGTATCACGATGATGTTATGGATGAAGCGCCGCTGCGTCGCGGCGTAGAAAGTGCCAATAACCGCTGGGGCAATACTGTTGCGATTTTGACCGGCGACTATTTGTTCTCAAAAGCCTCGGATTTACTAGCTGATTTAGGGCCTGAGGCGGTCCGGTTGCAGGCTAAAACCTTTGAACGTCTAGTTATTGGCCAGATTCAAGAGACCCAAGGAGCGCCCACAGGTACCGATCCACTTTCACATTACATTCAAGTAGTAGCAAATAAAACCGGCTCCTTGATTGCAACCAGCGCTAGATTCGGCGCGCTGCTATCTGGCGCAGATAAAGCAACTGTAGAAACCTTGACTAAATTTGGGGAAAAGATTGGCATCGCCTTTCAATTAGCTGATGATGTAATTGATATCGCAAGTGACTCAGCACAATCCGGCAAAACCCCAGGTACAGATCTAAAAGAGGGGGTTCCAACCTTAGTCACACTTCGGATTATGAACTCTTATCGCGCGGAAGATGCGGAGTTAAAGAAACTCCTATCCGCACCGATGGATGATGCCACTGTGGCTAAGGTAATTCCACAACTGCGGAATCACCCCGCTTTAGAAGAATCCAAGAAGTACCTGCATGATTTAGCTAATGAGGATAAAGAATTACTGAGCAACCTGCCACAATCGCCAGCCCGTAACGCTTTAGAAAATCTATGCCTGGCCATTGTTGAACGTACGGCTTGAGCGATACAGATCTCTACTCAACACCACTAACGCCAACCAGATAAAGACAAAGCCAGCAATCTTGGTGCTGGAAATATGTTCATCATTGATAAATAGACCAATAAAAAACATGATGGTTGGGGTTATGTACTGCAACATGCCAATTGTGCTTAATGGCAAACGTGTTGTTGAGCCATTAAATAAAAGCAGCGGAACTACTGTGGCCGCCCCGGCGCCAAATAGCAGCAAAGAAGTAGCCCACTCTTTGCCAAACTCGGCTGTGCCATTTAATTCAATAAAGAATAAGAAAAATAGATTGGGAAAGAATGCAAAAAGTGTCTCGACAGATAGGGTCTCTAAAGCCCCCAAATTCAAGGATTTTTTGATCAAGCTATAACTGCCCCAAGAAATCGATAAAACAAAGGCGATCCAAGGCAGCGCGCCATATCCAACCGTCAGAATCAACACCCCAATAGAGGCAATCGCCACCGCCGCCCATTGCAAGGGACGCAGCTTCTCTCTCAGCAATAAAACTCCGAAGGTTACATTTATCAAGGGTGTTATGTAATAACCCAGCGCCGCCTCAACAACTCGATTAACGGTAACTGACCAGATGTAAACACCCCAGTTGATAGTCAATAAACCTGATGCCAAAAACAACAAGGAGAGTGTGCGCGAAGCCCGCACCATTACGAAGGCGCTTTTTATTTGCTTGCGTGCGGCGAGAAGAAACACACATAAAAACAGAGACCAAATGCCACGATGCGCCAGGATTTCATAGGCGCCGGCCTGTTCCACTAATTTCCAGTACAGCGGCAACAAACCCCAAATCACATATGCCGATACCCCAAAAAGCAGACCTTTATTAAATTTGGTCATCGATAATTTGTGAACTGAACTGCAAAATCCAGTTTGGCTCCCTTAATCAATGCGATTGCTTCCTGCAAATCATCACGGCTCTTACTAGATACTCGAAGCTCATCACCTTGAATCTGGGCTTTAACAGATTTCGGGCCCTCATCTTTAAGTAGCTTGGTAATTTTCTTCGCGTTTTCTTGGGAGATACCCTCTTTAATAGCGCAGAAGATGCGATAGACCTTGCCGCTTTGTGCTGGATCTGCGATATCTAAATGTTTTAAAGAGACATTTCGTTTAATCATCTTCTCTTTTAAAACATCCAGGGCGGCTTTAACCCGCTCCTCGGTCTCGGCCTCAACCAAGATCTTCTCGCCCGACATCTCAATCTTCACACCGGTGTTCTTGAAATCAAACCGGGTCGCAACCTCGCGAGCCGCTTGGTTTAAAGCGTTATCCAGCTCCATCCGGTCAACTTTTGAGACGACATCAAAACTGCTATCTGCCATGGGGCTACCGTATCGCGAGGGTATTTTGAGCGAGAAATCCTTGGTTTGTGCCGGCTTTCCTACCTATTAGAATTGGCGCACTCTCGCATTCAATGTCGCGTACGAGTTAAATAGAGATCTTTCTTTAGCCGATGATTCAAGGAGCTTTGATGAATAACGAAATGTTTCAGCAGATTAAATCTGGCAAAGGTTTTATTGCAGCCCTAGACCAGAGTGGTGGCAGCACACCTAAGGTTTTGGGACTTTATGGTGTTACCGAATCTGCATACTCAAATGAAGCTGAAATGTTTGATCGTATGCACGAGATGCGTTCACGCCTAATCAAGTCACCAGTATTTAATGGTGATCGCGTTATCGGCGCAATTCTTTTTGAAATGACAATGGAGCGCACAATAGATGGCATTGGATCTGCCGAGTATCTATGGAGCAAGAAGAAGGTTGTCCCATTCCTGAAGGTTGACAACGGTCTTGCTGATGAGGCAAATGATGTCCAACTAATGAAGCCAATCCCAGAGCTAGGCGCACGAATCGCTGCTGCTAACAAGCATGGTGTATTTGGAACCAAGATGCGCTCTGTAATCAATATGGCAAACCCAGCCGGTATTGATGCGGTTGTTAAGCAACAGTTTGAAATCGGTAAGGAGATTATCGCTGGCGGACTAGTTCCAATCATCGAGCCAGAGGTCAGCATCAAGAGCCCACAAAAGGCAGAGGCTGAAGAGATTTTGAAGAAGCAGTTGATTGATTACGCTAACAGTTTGAATGGCGATCAAAACATCATGCTCAAGCTTTCATTGCCAACAAAGGCAAATCTTTACAAAGAGTTAGTTGATCACCCACGTGTAGTCCGAGTTGTAGCGCTTTCTGGTGGTTATTCACGAGAAGATGCCAACAAGATGCTCTCTGAAAACACCGGCGTTATTGCCTCATTCTCACGCGCCCTTGCTGAGGGTCTAACCGCTCAACAGAGCGAAGCAGAGTTTGATGCGATGCTTAATGCAACAATTCAGAGCATCTACGACGCTTCAATCAAGTAGTAATTTGGCGGCGCAAGGGTGAGTTGTTACCCTTGCGCCGCCGTATTAACAATCCTGGTGGGTTGCCCGAGCGGCCAATGGGAGCGGACTGTAAATCCGCCGGCTCTGCCTTCAGTGGTTCAAATCCACTACCCACCACAAGTAATTTCTAGCGGTTCTTAATTAAGAGCCCAGCGTACGGTTATTGAAACCGAGAGCTCTTCTTCACCAAGATCAATAATTGGCGTAGATCCATCCTCAGCCTTTGCAACTCCCAGCATTGGGAAGTTGTATGAAGGTGCGGAGTTCTCTTGCAGATAAACAACTTTGCCTAATGAGGTGCCCAGTAATTTGGCATAGGAAGCGGCGCGGGATTTTGCATCGGCAACCGCAGCTGCACGCGCATCTTCCATAGCAGCAGATCCCTTAGTAACAAATGGCACGATGCCATTAATCTGAACATTTTCATTACCCGCATTAACTACCGCTTCAACAATTCTTCCGGCGTTTTCAGCTTTACGGATTACCACATTGAAGGATTGAGTTGCACGGTAACCGATGATTTCTGAACCCTTATCCTGGGTGTAGTTGTACTCTGGATAAACCGAAAGATTTGAACTCTTAATGTCTTTTGCTGCAATGCCCTCTGCCTTAAGCACGTTGCGAACCGCAGTGGCGGTGCGTGATGCAGTGGCCAGTGCCTCAGCGCTCTTGGAAGCCAGCGCTGTAACACTTGGATAAAAACGGACCGCATCAGGAACAACGGATACCGAACCAACTCCAGTTACAGTGACATGACGGGCTGGCTCATTAGCTTGAGCTGGAGCGATACCCAAAGCTCCTACGCTTAGAACTGATACTAGAGCCAATGCAATTGCGATGATTTTTCGGTTTTTTCTCATGCGCCTAAGATACCTGTTATGGCCGCGATTATTTCTCAGTGCTCGCTTAATGTATTGCACCAGGCCGCTGAGAATCTCAAAACGGGAGGATTGATTGCATTCCCAACCGAAACTGTTTATGGGTTGGGTGTTGATGCAGAGAATGAATCTGCAATTGCACGTATGTATAAAGTAAAAAATCGTCCCTCAGATCACCCTGTAATAGTTCATATCGCAGATTTAGATGCGGTGGATTACTGGGCTACTGATATTCCAGATTACGCCATTGCTTTGATGCGGGATTACTGGCCCGGTCCTATGACCTTATTGTTAAAGCGCACGGAGCATGCCAAGGATTTTGTAACTGGTGGCCAAGAGATTGTTGGAATCCGCATGCCAGCTCATACCTTGGCACTTAATTTATTGCAGGAGTTTGCGAAGCAAGGCGGACGTGGAGTAGCGGCGCCAAGCGCTAATCGATATGGCGCGGTTTCACCAACAACCGCTGCTGCTGTAGAGCAGGAGTTAAGTCAGTATTTAGAGCCCAGGGATCAGATCTTGGATGGCGGCGCATCTTTGGTGGGAGTTGAATCAACCATCATTGATTGCACAAAAGAGAATCCATCAATTTTGCGTCCTGGTGCGGTTACTGCAGAGATGGTTGAGCAAAGTACTGGGATTATTGTTGTGGAACCTGATGACAAGAAGGTGAAAGTTTCCGGTTCCCACAAACAACATTATTCGCCGCAGGCCAAGGTGATAATTAATGGTGCAGCAAAACCTGGTGAGGCTTTAATTGCGATGAGAGATGTAGCAACCCCTATTGATGTTGTGCGACTTGCTGCGCCCAAGAACTTAGAGGAGTACGCCCGTGTTTTATACGCTGCACTTCGTGAGGCCGATAAGCAAGGTATTGCAACGGTGAACATCGTAATGCCAGAAGGAAACGGTTTAGCGGTTGCGATTCGAGATCGAATTACTCGAGCTGCAGCTACTGCCGAATAAGCTCCATATACTCCGCAACGACCTCAGTCGCTTCACTTTTCGGCGCTATTTGTTTTACTTCGCCCATGGACCACTGTGGAGGTGTGGTTGCTCCCGATAAAGCCCAGGCTGCTTGCTTCGCTGCACCATCTGCAACATATTCACCATCTGGTGGTAGATAAATACTTTTGCCAAAGAAATCCGCAGCAATTTGTTGCACTGCCATATTTTTAGCAGCACCACCAATAAGAAGAACTCGAGAGTAGTTAACCCCAAGTTTTTCTAAGGCCTGGGTGGCATAAACCATGCCAGCGATAACACCCTCAATCGCAGCGCGAGCGATGTTGGCCTTGGTGAAGTTGTTGTGAGTGATTCCGGTGAATAAACCTTTTGCCTGCGGGCGATTTGGGGTGCGTTCGCCATCAAAATGGGTAATGATTCTTAAGCCCTCTGCGCCAACTTTGGCGTCAAGTGCTAATTCACTGAATTCTGAGAAGGAAATTCCGAGAGTTTGTGCGACGGTATCAAATATCTTCGCTGCATTTAAGGTGCAGGCAAGTGGCAAAAAGTTTCCTGTGGCATCAGCAAAGCCAGCCACTTCACCAGAAACATCATGGGTAGAGGTATCACTGACCGCAAAGGCAGTACCACTAGTGCCAAGGGAGATAATTAAATCTCCTACGCCAGCATCCAAGCCGAGAGCTGCAGCAGCATTGTCACCAGCACCGCAAGCAATTGGAATACCTGTGGTCGAAGTGCCACCAAAGCTGTTCGGTGCAATTATTTTTGGCAAAACTACTTGGCGATCATTTCTTAAGGCGGCGGCAAAGATATCTCTGCAATACTCATTATTTACCGGATCAAAGTAGCCGGTACCAGAAGCATCAGAGCGATCAGTAAATAAGTCATCCAAACTTTTCGCTCCAGTCAGCTGCCAGGAGAGCCAATCATGGGGCAGCGCAATCGCGGCGACCTGCTTGGCATTTTCCTTTTCATGATCTGCCAACCAGCGCACCTTGCTGGCGGTAAAAGAAGCGACTAACTGTGATCCGGTACGTAAATGAATATCGGTGATTTCTTGATTTAACTGTTGGGCAGCAACATCAGATCTGGTGTCATTCCAAAGCAACGCGTCACGGATTACCTCACCTTTTGAATTCAAGGCCACCATGCCATGTTGTTGTCCGCCAATAGAAATGGCTTGAATTTTGTGGTTACTTAGCTCAGATAAGGCGCTATCTAATGCTTTCTTCCACTCTAGAGGGTTTACCTCAGTGCCATCAGGATGAGGGCGTGAAGTTGAGGCAACCAACTCACCAGAGTCAGCATCACGCAACACAACTTTTACTGATTGGGTTGATGAATCAACTCCAGCAACAATCGGGCTCATTTAGTAAACGCCGATTAGGTATTCCAAAGCGAGCTGATCCAGCTCCTCATAGTGATAACCACGTTTACCAGCGGCCTCAGCATCAAAGCTTTCAGCGGCAATCTCTTTCCAGCCTTCGCCATTTGCAACAGTTGGTTGCATTAGCTCATTAACACCTGATTTATCTAAGGCGGCCTTGGTGCGCGGATCTGCACGGAAGGCTTTGGCGCGCTCCTGCAAAATCAAATAGGTACGCATATTTGCAGTAGCTGATGCCCAGACACCTTCATCACTCTCGGTGCGCATCGGCTTGTAATCAAAATGCTTTGGACCCTCGTAGTTGTAACGTTCTAGAAGATCAACCAAGAAGAAAGCTGATTTCAAATCTCCATGACCAAAAACTAAATCTTGGTCATATTTCGGACCATGTTGACCATTGAGATCGATATGGAAAAGTTTCTTGTGATAAAGAGCTTGGCCGATGCCATGCACAAAGTTAAGTCCAGCCATCTGCTCATGTCCCACCTCAGGGTTTAGCCCTACCAACTCAGGATGATCCAATGAGTTAATGAATGCCAGAGCGTGACCGATGGTTGGCAAGAAAATGTCACCGCGTGGTTCATTTGGCTTTGGCTCCATAGCAAATTTGATGTTGTAACCCTTGTCAATTACAAACTGGCCCAGGATGTTGAATGCTTCACGCATTCTTTCTAGGGCTACTACCGGATCCTTTCCAATATCAGTCTCTGCACCTTCACGACCACCCCAACAAACATAGGTGTGGGCGCCAAGTTCGACCGCCAACTCGATATTGGTCATTACTTTTCTGATTGCATAACGACGAATATCACGGTTGTTAGAGGTGAAAGCACCATCTTTAAATACTGGATGGCTAAATAGATTGGTGGTTGCCATCGGCACCTTCATATTATTTTCATCTAATGCGTTCTTGAAGCGGGCAATATGAGCGGCGCGATCTGCGGTTGATGAACCAAAAGGAATCAAATCATCATCATGAAAGGTAACTCCATAGGCACCGCGCTGTGCTAACTCGCTAACGGTACGGATTGGATCCAGAGCGGGGCGGGTTGCATCACCAAATGGATCACGGGCCTGCCAGCCGACGGTCCAAAGACCGAAGGTGAACTTATCTTGGGGTGTTGGAGTTCTCATGATGCAGAGAGTAGCGATATTCCCGCCAGACTAGAATATCTAGATGCTAGAGAAATCAGAACGCCCTTGGGGCCGCTATGAAGTTCTACAAGAAAGCCCAACCCATAAAGTTAAATGTATTTGGGTTAGCCCCGGAAAGCGTTTGTCTTACCAACGTCATGCAAAGCGGGCCGAGCACTGGTTCATAGTTGCGGGCACTGCCGAGGTAACAATTAATGGTGAGATTTCAAGGATGGGTCCTGGAGACTCCGTTGATTTTGGAATTGGCGTTCTACATCGCATTCATAACATCGGCAATGATGATGTGATCTTTGTAGAGGTACAGACTGGAACCTATTTCGGTGAAGATGATATCGAGCGGGTCGAAGATGACTTCGGACGCTAAGAGTTTTTAATTCTCTCCTTGTAGTAATAAGCGCTGGATTTTGGAATTCGTTTTTGGGTTTGATAATCAACGTAAATCAAACCAAAACGCTTTTCATATCCATAGGCCCACTCAAAGTTATCAATCAAACTCCAGGCAAAGTAACCACTAATCGGCACACCCTCAGCCTTGGCTTGGAACATCGCATCTAGGTGTCGCTCTAGATAGCTAACTCGATTTGGATCATCCACTTTTCCATCAATTACAACATCATCCCAGGCAGATCCGTTTTCAGTAATAAAGAACTCTTTTACACCATACTCTTTATGCATATGTTTTAGTAATTTGGTGAAGGTTTCTGCGTGAACCTCCCAACCCATGCCAGTGCGCTCTACTCCTGATGGATTAATTACTTTGTAGGGCAAGGGTTTGGCCTGGGCGTCATATTGAACGGTTTGGCGGAAGTAGTAATTCAGACCCAAGAAATCAAGTGGCCGAGAGATTATCTCCATGTCACCAGCGTGAATCGGTACCTCTTTACCGAATGCTTCAACAATATCCTTTGGATAACTTGCTTTGAAAACCGGATCGGCAAACCATCGGTTATCAAAACCATCGGCGTATTGAATAGCTAACAAATCCTCCGCTGAATCGCCTAGAGAAATCGCGGGAGTGAAGTTGAGTGTTATTCCGATTTTGAAATCTGAAGAAACTTGGCGCAAAGCATCAACAGCTAGCCCATGTCCTAACAGCAGATGGTGAGTTGCATTTATTCCAGTTTGTAAGTCTTTAATTCCTGGCGCCATCACACCCATCAAATGTCCTAACCATGCGCTGCAAAATGGCTCGTTAATTGTGATCCAGTTTTTAACTCGATCACCGAATTTTTCCGCCATGGCATGGGCGTACTCTGCAAACCAGTAAGCACAATCCCGGTTGTTCCAGCCACCCAAGTCCTGAGCCGCTTGAGGTAAATCCCAGTGATACAAAGTTGGCCAAGGTGTAATACCTCGCTCGAGAGCACCATCAATTAATCGATCATAAAAATCTAAACCAGTTTTGTTTAGTGCACCTTTTGCCGTCGGAATTACGCGGGGCCAAGCAATTGAAAAATGGTAAGCATCAACACCCAACCATTTCATTAAATCCAAATCTTCTTCATAACGATGATAGTGATCACATGCCACATCACCATTGTCTGCATTTGCAACCGCTCCTGGGATGCGAGAAAAGGTGTCCCAAATTGATGGACCGCGACCGCCCTCATTTGCTGCGCCCTCAATTTGATAGGAAGAGGTTGATACTCCCCAAGTAAACATATTTCCCCCCATTCTTAGCGATGAACGATGGTTTGAGCGACGAAGTATGGCGATTCTAGAGCGGTAATCACTAAAGTGTCTGCCGTGTTCTCCCTAAAAGGAAAGGTCGCGCTGGTAACTGGAGCCGGTTCAGCAAACGGTATTGGTATCGCCTGCGCGAAAGCATTACAAGAATTGGGGGCGCAGGTTGTAATTACCTCAAGCAGTGAACGGGTCCTGCAACGCGGCAGTGAGATTGCAGTAGCCGCGTATACGGCGGATTTAACCAATGAAACAGAGGTAGCAGAGCTACTATCAAAAATCCCCGCCTTGGATATCTTGGTAAATAACGCTGGAATGACCAGTGTTGGCACCCCTGCTACTCCAGATGAGGCCACTGATTTACCAAATGTTTCACTAGACGGTTGGCGTCAAGGAGTGGCACGAAATCTAGATTTAACTTTCTTGGTTACAAAGCATGGGTTACCAAAATTACGTACTGCTAAAAATGGTCGCATCATTATGGTTAGTAGTGTTACCGGCGCGGTTATGGCTATGAAGAACCAGCCGGTTTATGCAGCGGCAAAAGCTGGGATGGTCGGACTTACTAAAGCTATTGCATTAGATGAAGCTAAGAATGGAATCACTTGTAACGCAGTACTACCGGGCTGGATCGCTACGGAATCAATCTCCGATGGAGAGAAAGCAAATGGTGCATCAGTTCCGTTGGGTCGCGGTGGAACACCCGAGGAGATAGCTGCTTTGGTTTGCTGGCTAGCTACCGATGAAGCCTCATACATTACGGGTCAAGCAATAGTTGTTGATGGCGGAAATTCCATTATGGAGGAGCGTTCATGATTATTCGTCCAGCGCGCAAAGACGAAGCAGGAATCATCTTGCAACTTATTCATGATCTGGCATTGTATGAAAAGGCACCGCACGAGGTTGAGGCCACTGAAAGAGAGATTATTGAAACGGTTTTTGCCGAGAACCCCAAGGTGTTTTGTGATTTTGTAGAGGTAGATGGAGAAATTGCGGGAATGGCAATCTGGTTTTTGAATTACTCCACCTGGCAGGGTAAGCATGGAATTTATCTAGAGGATTTGTTTGTTAAGCCGGAGTATCGCGGCCAGGGATATGGCAAAGCTTTACTACAGCACTTAGCCAGGGTGTGTAATGAAAAGGGCTATGGAAGATTCCAATGGTGGGTGTTGGATTGGAACTCTCCGGCCATCGAGTTTTATCGCAGCCTTGGTGCGGTAGCAATGGATGAGTGGACGGTTTATCGCGTAGCTGGTGATGATTTAAAGCGTCTAGGAAACTAGCGCTCCTTCAAAGTAAACCTGCTTTAGCTGCCAATCCTCATTCATAACTAAGAAGTTTGCCTTCTTACCTACGGCAATATCGCCAACATCTGTAGCTTCTAGATATGCAGCAGGCCTGGTGCAGTACATCTGAACCGCATCAACTGGGTTCATGCCCAGCAGATTTGTCGCGGTAGCGAAAGCTTTATCCATAGTTAAAGTGCTACCTGCAAGTGCGCCACCATTTTTTAACCGTGCAACCTGATCAACTACTAGAACCGGCAACTCTCCTAATTGATATTCACCATCTGGCTGTCCTGCAAATGGCGCTGCATCAGTGATGCCAATAACTCTAGAGCTCGCAACGCCAAGAAAATCCTTGATTACATTAAACGGTACATGCACTCCGTCAAAAATTAACTCCAAACCAAGATTTGTATCATGTAAAACACTACCTACCAGTGTTGATTTATCTGCGTAATCTTTTTTCATGCCATTGTAAAGATGGGTCACAATCTTCGCTCCGTTATCGATTGCTTTACTTACCACTACAGAGTCTGCAGCGCTGTGACCAATTGCAACCAACACGCCATTTTGGGAGAGGTATGAGATTGCATCAAGGGCACCATCAATTTCTGGAGCGATTGTTATGTGCTTGACCTTGCCGGTTGCTACTAACTTTTCTAAATCACTCTTAATAGGGGTTGTTAGATACTCTGGTTTGTGTGCTCCGCAGTGGGCATGAGAAATGTATGGACCCTCTAAATGAACACCAATTACATTGCGCGCGAAAGTTAATTTTTCTAGCTTGGAAAGGATGGAATCAATCGGTTCGGAGACAAAACTTGCCAACATCGTTGTGGTTCCAGATTCGAGGTGAAACTCACCAGCTCTTGGCTCTACTGAGCCATCAAACCCGCCACCACCATGGCAATGAATATCTACGAACCCTGGAGTTACAACACCTTCTAATGAGATGGCGTCGGCCGCAGAGCCAAAATCGATTGCGGTAATTACGCCATTTTCGACTTGGAGGGTGCGCTCCTTTAAGACCCCAGAGCCGGTGATAATCTGCGGGGCGAAGAACTTCATAACCCCATGATTTCATGGCTTTACGGAGGTTTTTCACAAAATCGTTATCTGTCTGACACCAATAACCACTTTTCCATAGGGGCCTGGCTCGATACCTTAGCGTCCAATCTCTCACCCTCGAGAGAAACCTAGGAGAGACATATGTCTTTAAAGAAAACAATATTGAGCGCAGGTGCGGTAGCTACTGCCCTGGCCATGCTCTTTGCAAGCGCGGTTCCGGCAACTGCAGCAAAGGTTCCATCCCGAAAAGCTAATGCGGGCGATGAGTGCGGACGTGCAGGCATGTTGGCAAAGGGTCGCGGAGTTGAAGGCTCTGATCTTCGTTGCACCAAAGTTACCTTTGGCTCATACAAAGACTCACTTCGCTGGTGGTATCCAGATCTAAAGCCACTCACAACTATTGACTGGACAGTTCCAGCAGGTCCTGGCGGTTACTCAGCAACAACTGATGCAATTGCCAAGACTTTGATAACTGAAGGTCTGCTTACTTCGCAGACAACTGATTTCAAACCAGGTGCCGGTGGCACAACTGGTTTGGCGCATTTCCAAACCATCAAAGGTAAGCAAAACTCCGCTTTGATTATTGGAATTGCTCTAACCGGTGGAATGGCACAGGTGGCAAATAAGAACACCTCAGATCTATTGGCCTCAACACCAATCGCACGAGTAATGCGTGAGTACAACGCGATCTTCGTTCCAGCAAACTCAAAGTACAAAACACTTAATCAGTTTGTTAACGATGTAAACACCAATGGACGAGCTATTGCAGTTAGCGGTGGAAACGTTGGTGGAGTTGACCATCAGGTTATCGGTGCACTTTTGAAGACGGCTGGTGTTCCAATCAGCAAACTAAACTATGTTGTTGGTACCGGATCTGAACCACTAACAAAGGTTCTAAGCGGCGCAGCTCCAGTTGGCGTTATTGGAGTTGTAGATGTTTTGCCTTACGTTGCTGATGGCAAGCTGCGAATTCTTGGTATCTCATCACCAAAACCAATTTCCGGCGTAAAGGCAAAGACCTTTATTCAGCAGGGTTACAACCTGGTTTATGGAAACTGGCGCGGAGTAATGGCTCCAGCTGATATTACTGAGGCGAATCGCATCAACTTCGTCAAAGTTATGGATGTAATGCGCTCTACTCCGACTTGGAAAGAAGTACTAGCTACTAACAAGTGGTACGACGAATTCGCAGGCGGCAAGGACTTCGGCGCCTTCTTAAAGACACATATCCCAGAGATCAAAGCTTTCATCTCTGAAATTGGTCTCTAAGAGATAATAACTAGATGACAAAAGTAACTCGAGCGGTAGTAGCTGAAGCGGTATTCGCACTTGGCTTTCTACTGCTCGGGTTATTTGTTTTGTATGACGCTTTCACCCTCGAAGAACCAGGTGTTTATTCCGTAGTAAGTCCAAAAACTTTCGAATACATAATCGGTGGCTTCGCTACAGTTGTCGGCGGCTTGTTAATCTTGGAGGTAAGTCGCGGAAAGTATGGAGTTGCAGAAGGAACAGAGCCCGGTCAGGAGTTTTTGCCTCCTGATGTGAAGACTATGTCAATCGTTATTGGCTCGATGCTCTTACACATATTCCTAATTGAACCTGCAGGCTATATTGCTGCTGCCACACTTACATTTTATGGCGTTTCCTTCGCCTTTGGTTCCCGTAAATTTATTAAAGATATAGCTCTTGCGTTTATTTTTGCAGTTGTCGTTTACTTTGTATTTTCCAAAGGGCTAAGAATCTTTCTTCCAGATGGTTTCTTCGAAAATCTACTTGGCCTAGCAAGAGAGACCCAGGGTTAATGGAAAATCTAAACTTACTTCTTGATGGTTTTTCTAATGCATTAACTGCGCAAAACCTTATGTATGGATTGCTGGGTACATTTTTAGGAACATTGGTTGGCGTTCTTCCTGGCATAGGCCCAGCTCTCGCGATTGCACTTTTACTTCCTGTTACATTATCTGTAGAACCAACATCGGCTCTAATTATGTTTGCTGCAGTTTTCTACGGTGCTATGTATGGTGGATCAACTACTTCAATTTTGCTCAATACCCCTGGCGAGGCTGGTGCGGTAATCACAGCAGTTGAGGGTCATAAAATGGCCAAGAAAGGAAGGGCGGGGGCAGCTCTAACAACTGCTGCTTTAGGATCCTTTGTTGCCGGCTCAATTGCGACAATGCTGTTGGCGGCTGCAGCTCCAACACTTGCAGAATTGGCTTTAAAAGTTCAACCCGCTGGATATGTAGCTTTGATTGTTTTTGCATTTGCTGCTGTAGGTACTTTGCTGGGTAGCTCGAGAACTCGAGGATTGATTTCACTATCGGTTGGCTTGATTATTGGTTTGGTTGGCGCAGATCAACAAACTGGCATCAATCGTCTTTCATTTGGAATTCAAGAAGCCACAGATGGTTTAGAGGTAATTGTCGTAATCATCTCCTTTTTTGCGATTGGTGAGGTTTTATATCTGGCTAGCCGATTTAAAGATGACGCTTGGCGAGTTCTTCCAGTTAAAGGCAAAGTATGGATGGATCGCGAAGATTTCCGTCGCTCTTGGAAGCCATGGTTGCGTGGCACTGCGATTGGTTTCCCGATGGGATTAATTCCAGCCGGTGGATCTGAGGTACCAACATTCATCAGTTATTCCGTCGAAAAAAGTCTGTCTAAAAATAAAGAAGAGTTTGGCGAGGGAGCGATTGAAGGTGTCGCAGGACCTGAGGCCGCTAACAATGCCAACGCCGCTGGTGTGCTTGTGCCACTTTTAGCATTGGGACTACCAACCTCTGCTACTGCGGCCATAATGCTTGTTGCATTGAGAAACTTCAATATTCAACCTGGTCCTATGTTGTTTGAAATGAATGGTCCCTTAGTTTGGACTTTAATTGCTTCGCTATTTGTCGGCAACACCCTTCTACTACTTCTTAACCTTCCATTGATAAGAATCTGGATTCAACTTCTACAGATTCCACGTCATTATTTATACGCAGGGATCGCGACCTTTGGCCTTCTTGGGGCATACACACTTAACAACTCGGTATTTGACCTTCGCGTAGCATTGATTTTGGGCTTTATCGGCTACTTATTTAGAAGGTTCGGCGTGCCAAATACCCCATTGGTGTTGGGCGTTATCTTGGGACCTACTTTGGAGATCCAATTCCGGCAAGCTCTGCAGTTGAGTAACGGGGATTACTCCATACTTTATGCTGGATTACTTCCAAAATTCATCTATCTGGCACTATTTCTATTGATCTTTGCGCCGAATATTGTGAAAGCGGTAAAGAAGCGCTCAAAAGTATAAAGATTTCAATGAAGAAGAGTTGGTTGTGGGCGCTTTTAATTAACGTAGCTTTTGCCCAAGCCAGCATCTATGTGATGCGTCCGATGATTACCTATCGGGCTATTGAAAATGGAGCATCGGGTTTTGAAGTTGGCTTGATTGCATCCATCTATGCATTACTACCATTAATAGTTGCGGTACCAATGGGACGTTGGGTCGGTCGCTTAGGAGAGGTCCCATTACTGATTGCCGGTTCGGTTTCATTTATCCTACTTGGAATCTCCTTCGCATTTTTAAATGATGTAATTGCAATAGCGGTTGCCACTTCAGTGGCAGGGGTTGCACATTTAGCAAATGTTGCAGCCAGTCAATCTATGGTGGCAAGCCGAAGTCCTGTCGAGTTGCAGGATCACAACTTCGGTTACTTTTCTTTTTCAACCTCGCTCGGACATACCCTTGGCCCAATATTCGGTGGATTAATCGCCGGATCATCGGGAGTGCTACCAAAATCTTCAACATCTGCTTTTGTATTTGCCGCAATATTGGCGTCTCTATCGCTAATTCCCTTTTTAATTTATCGAGGGCTATATGAAGTAAAGAGTAAAGCCGAGCGTGATGCAGCCGGCTCTGTAAAAGCACGTGCCGTAATGAGACGGCCAGGAATCAAACCAGCTATTTGGACCTCATTAGCGGTGGCCTCAACAAATGATGTATTAGTGGTGATTTTGCCCCTGGTAGGCACGGAATATGGCATTAGTCCTGTAGTTATTGGCGCGATACTTTCGATTAGAAGTGGCGCTGCGATGATTTCCCGATTCTTCCTAGGAAGATCTACGGCGCGATTTGGCAGTGCCCGGGTTATGAATTACAGCATCCTCATCTCTGCTGTTCTTTTGTTCATGTCCGCTTATGCAACCTCCTCATTAGCACTGGGCGCATCTATGGCGATAATTGGCTTTCTTTTGGGAATGGGACAGCCACTTACGATGTCCATCGTTTCAAAAAAATCTCCAATTGAAGAGCGGGCGATGGCAATTTCAATTAGATTATTTGGAAATAGATTTGGTCAATTTCTAGTTCCAATTGGCGCCGGTGCTTTGGCAGCACCATTTGGCAGTGGTTCGGTATTTGTAGGTCTATCAGCCTTGATTGCCTCTGCTGGCATCGTTTCAGTTACAAAACTCGATATGGACCGTTAATTTCTAGTGGAGTAGCCCCAAGCCAAAGTGCTGGCGATAATTACCCAGATTTGATAGGGCAACAATAGAGTTCCAATTAGTAAAGAAGCTTTGAAGGTTAAATATAGGACCGGAATAGTTAGTAGCGCCGCAACAACCAGAGCAATAGCTGCAATTGAAAGGTTATGTGGCACATAAAATTGATAAGCCCAGGTTAAGGCCGCCGCAACGCTGGCGGCGAAGAAGCTCAACCAGATTATGGTTTGATTTCGATTAAGAGTTTGGGCAACATTAAAGGCCGCAATGCCCAACATCACAAAGTTGTATGGCCAGATAATTCCAAAGACAAAATCTGGAGGCTGCCAAGGTGGCCGCACCAAAGTGGAGTACCAGCCCGGTGCATTCGAAACCCATACTCCGGAGCCAATGGCATAGATGAAAACCAAGGAAATTCCGATTCCAGCCAATAAATACTTGGTTTCCATAGGCAAAGGTTACTAGGGTTAGACATCATGACTGGAAGCCAAAAAGAGAACCTAGGTCAGCTCAATACAGAAACCATAGATCCGCGCTATTCGCAGATAGATTTCTTAACCACCTCAGATTTGTTAAAGCTGATAAATGAAAATGATCAGGGAGTCTCACTTTCTGTGGGAAAGGTGCTGCCACAAATAGAGCAAGCAATTTTGGAAATTACGAAGCGGATGTCACGGGGCGGCAGATTAATTTATGTAGGTGCAGGCACCTCAGGTCGCTTGGGTGTTTTAGATGCATCTGAATGCATTCCAACCTTTTCAATTCCTGAAGGTATTGTAATTGGATTAATTGCCGGCGGTGATGCCGCTCTAAGAAAGGGAATTGAGGGAGCCGAAGACAATCGAGATGGGGCACTCTCAGAGTTGCAAGAGTTGAAACTATCCAAATTAGATTCGGTAGTTGGCATCGCGGCGAGCGGAAGAACTCCTTATGTAATTGGCGCGATGGAATATGCCAGAAGTATTGGAGCGCTATCTGTAGCTTTAACATGCAATCCAAACTCTGAGATGTCAAAGTACGCTGACGTTGCAATCGAGGTTAACTCTGGTTCGGAGATTCTTGCTGGTTCAACCAGAATGAAGGCTGGTACCGCTCAGAAATTAGTTTTAAATATGATTTCAACTGTAACCATGATCAATCTTGGAAAGACTTTTGGAAATCTGATGGTTGATCTCCAAGTTACCAATGTAAAGTTGCGAGATCGCGCCATCAGGATTATTCAAGCGGCAACTCAGGTAGATGCAAAGCGAGCTGAAGAGGCGCTGCTGGCTGCAAACAATCAGGTGAAGGTTGCAATTGTTATGTTGTTGTTACAAGTCACCCCTACCGAGGCAGTTTCAGCATTGGACTCAGCCAACTCTCGGGTTCGTGAGGCGATAAAACTACAGCAATAGGCCTTGACCTAAGGCCGGGGAGGCGATAATTTTCACCAAGTTCAGCATTTGCTGAAAGGATTTTTCACGGGGGAGATTATGGCCAAACAGCTTCGTGTTGTTGCGCACACCCCGCACTCCAATGTTCTGGAGTTAATTCAGAGTCAGTTAGGCAGCTTTCACGCCAGTGAAACCGCGATCGCGAATTCAATTCTTAAAGATCCGACTCGAACATCAACTATGAATATCACACAGCTTGCTACACATAGTAAAACCTCAATCTCTTCTGTTGTCAGATTTAGTAAGACATTAGGTTTTCGAGGGTATCCCGAGTTCAAGATGGCACTTGTCGGAGATCTTTCTTGGAAAAGTGCAAAGCAATTTGACACAGAGTTTCTAGATGGCGGCATTACCCCTACAGATTCTCTGAGTGACATCATTGAAAAAGTAACTTACTCAGATGCAAGAGCTATCGAATCAACCGCAGAAAAAATAGATATCGCAACTTTTAAGAAAGTAATTGAGATTTTTGAAAAAGCTAAAATGATTGGTCTCTTTGGTTTGGTTTCCAGCGGTTTTGTGGCCATGGACTTTCAATCAAAACTAAACCGACTTTCGAAGCGAGCAATTGCTTGGACTGATTTCCATTCTGCCATGACCTCAATTGCGGTTCTAGAGAAGGGTGATGTCTTAGTCGCAATCACCCATTCTGGAACCACGGTAGATACCGTTGATGCGATGAGAGAGTTTAAGGATCGAGGCGTAACTATCGTTTTGATAACTAACGCGAGGAGAAGTCCAGCAGTGTCCTTAGCAGATTATGTAATTCATACCGCCGCGCGGGAAACCACCTTCCGCAGCGGTGCGACGGCATCGCGCATTGCGCAATTAACGGTGGTTGACTGTCTCTGCGTCGCATTGGCACAGAGAAACTGGAGTGGTACAAAGTCCGCTCTAGATCTTTCAAGAGCTGCTGTATCAATTCGCTCCGGAAAGAACCACACCGACCGCCCTCGAGGAGGAAATTAAGTGAAAATCTCAAAAATCCGCGGCTTGGTCGCAGCCCTTTTTGCGGCAGTGACCGTGGTTGCACCTGGAGCTTCTATAGCTTCGGCCAACACAGA
>JAURMX010000049.1 GCA_030830475.1 Candidatus Nanopelagicales bacterium | reverse complement strand
TAGCGAGCCCTCCCAACCTTAGTTATCTGTGATGAGCGCACCTTACTTGAGCCTGCAGGCTCTTGCAAAAACCTGGTGTTAGCGGATCTGCTCGGGTTGATAGGCCAGGGCCGAGGGGTGAGAACCGGTGAGGACTTTTGCCTTGGCGATGACGGCATCGCATTGTTCTTGGGCCAGCCCGGCAAAATCTAGTGGCTGGGAGATGAGTGAGAGTAGATCAGATTCGGAAAGTGGCAGGCGATTATCAGCGGCCAAAGCTTCGATTAATGAGGCGGACTCCCCTTGGCGTTGCTTATTAGCAACAGCGGTCGAGATCTCCTTGATTACCTCGTGGGCATCTTCCCGGCCCATGCCTTTTTTAACCGCCGCCATAAGAATTTTTGTGGTGGCAAGAAATGGAAGTTGGGCTTGTAACTCTTTTTCGATGTTGGCGGGAAATACGCCGAACTCTTTCAAGACGGTAAGAGTGGTTTCGAGCATTCCATCAATGGCGTAGAAAGCATCTGCAATTGCAACTCTGCGCACCACGCTGTCAGAGACATCGCCTTCATTCCATTGAGTGCCGGAGATCTCGCCAATCATCGTGGCATAACCTTTGAGGATTGCAGCGAATCCATTGATGCGTTCGCAGGAACGGGTATTCATCTTGTGTGGCATGGCGGAGGAGCCAACCTGTCCAGCTTTGAAACCTTCACTTACTAGATCATGTCCCGCCATCAAGCGGATTGCGGTCGCTAGGTTTGCCGGTGCTGCACTTAATTGCACAAGAGTGGTGATGACATCGTAATCAAAGGAGCGCGGATAAATCTGTCCGGTGGAATCCAAAGTTTTTGTGAAGCCAAGTGTTTTAGTAATCGTCTCTTCTAGATTCTTGTAGTTCTCTCCCATTACATCTTGAGAGTCTTGAGCGGTGCCAACAGGCCCTTTGAGACCGCGGATTGGAAAGTTGTTGATTAGATGCTCCAAACGGGAGTAAGCAAAAAGCATTTCTTCAGCCACGGTGGCAAAACGCTTTCCTAGGGTGGTGACCTGGGCGGGCACATTGTGAGAGCGGCCCACCATCGGCAAAGCCTTATATTCCGCGGTTTTTTCCGCCAAACGGGCCAGAACGGTGATGGTTTTGAATTGCACCAGATTGAGAGCGGAGATGATTTGGAAAGCGTCGATATTTTCGGTGAGGTCACGGCTGGTCATTGCGATGTGGATGTATTGATGACCGGCTAGCGCGTTGAACTCTTCGATGCGGGCCTTAACATCGTGACGTAACTCTCTTTCTCTTTTATCGATGCTGGCTAAATCAATCTGCTCTTTAACCTTTTCATAATCAGTGATGGCGGATGCTGGGATTTCAAAACCTAATTGGGCTTGGGCTTTCATAACCACGATCCAAAGATTGCGCTCGGCGAGAATCTTGAATTGTGGTGACCAGATCTGCTTCATCGCAGATGAGGCGTAACGGTCAGCGAGGATGCTCATTAGTTAGAACTCTCTGCGGCCCAGGATGAATCAATCATCTCTTTGAGTGTTGCGGTTGGTTTCCAACCTAACTCACTTTCAATTTTTGCGGTGGAGGCGATCAACTTTGGTGAATCACCGGCACGGGCGGGTGATTCTTCTGGGTTGATGTCTTTGCCTAGGGTCGCGGAGATTTGATTCATCATCTCTCGAACTGAGTAACCATTTCCGGAGCCAACGTTGTAAATAGATGAGACGAAACCTGATTCAGTCTTCTTGAGGGCTGCAACATGGGCCAGAGCGAGATCCTGCACATGAATGTAATCGCGGATGCAGGTGCCATCTGGGGTTGGGTAAGCGGTGCCATAAATCTGCGGACGCTTACCGTTTTTCAGAGCGAGGAAAACCTTAGGTACTAAATTGTCTTTGGAGTTGTCGCCAAAGGCTGGGATGGCTGCGCCCACGACGTTGAAATAACGCAGTGAAATATGGGAAATCTGCTCGGCATTGCCGACTGTCGTGATTAGCTCTTCAGAGAGCAATTTAGTGGCCCCGTATGGAGATAGCGGAACCGTTGGATCGGTTTCCTCCACCGCATCCTTGTCATTTGGTGAGTAAACGGCGGCGCTGGATGAGAAAACTATTTTCTTAACACCCTTGAGTGTCATTGCGGCCAAAAGATTTAAGGTGCCGCCGACATTGTTCTCGTAATACTTAAGCGGGTTCTTAACAGATTCCTCTACTGCTTTCTTGGCGGCCAAATGAATTACCGCATCAACGCCATGCATCGCTTGGATCAACTTCTCGCGATCTAGGATGTCGCCTTCAACAATGTCACGGAAGCTTCCATCAACTCTCTTGTGCAGACCATTGGAGAAATCATCGTAGATGCGAACGCTGTAACCGGCTTTGAGTAACTCGGCAGCAACATGGGCGCCGATGTATCCCGCTCCTCCAGTTACCAAAACTTTACTCATTAGATAAATTCCTTAACTACGATGGTTTGATCACGGCCCGGTCCAACACCGATTGCGCTCATCGGAGCGCCGGAAATTTCCTCCAAGAACTTGATGTAATTCTGGGCGTTAACTGGAAGATCTGCAAAGGTTTTTGCTTGGGAGATGTCCTCACTCCAGCCTGGCAGATATTCATAAATTGGCTTGGCATGATGGAAATCAGATTGTGAAGCCGGAAGCTCCTCAACTCTTTTGCCATCGATTTCATAGGCAACGCATACGGGAATCTTCTCCCAACCAGTTAACACATCTAGCTTGGTTAAGAAGAAATCAGTTAAACCATTAATGCGCACTGCGTAACGGGCAATCGGCGCATCAAACCAGCCACATCTACGGGCGCGGCCGGTGGTAACTCCAACCTCGCCCCCAATAGAGCGGAGTTTTTCCCCATCTTCATCAAATAACTCAGTAGGAAATGGACCAGACCCAACACGGGTTGTGTAGGCCTTAAGAATTCCAATGACCCGGGTGATTTTGGTGGGTCCGATTCCAGAGCCGGTGGAAGCACCACCAGCGGTTGGGTTAGAGGATGTGACGAATGGATAAGTGCCGTGATCAACATCCAACAAAGTTCCCTGTGAACCTTCTAGCAAAACAATCTCGCCTTTTTCGAGAGCTTGATTAAGTAGCAAAGAGGTATCGACAACATAAGGGCGCAAGATTTCTGCGTACTCCAAATACTCCTTGAGTACATCATCTACCTCAATACCTTTGCGGTTAAATACTTTAATGAGAACCTGGTTTTTATCCCGAAAGGCGCCTTCAATTTTCTGACGCAGAATTGATGGATCAAATAAATCCTGCACTCGAATTCCGATGCGATTAATTTTGTCGGCATAGGCCGGACCAATACCGCGACCCGTTGTGCCAATCTTTGACTTACCAAGGAACCGTTCGGAAACTTTGTCGATGGTGCGGTGATAAGGAGTAATTAAATGCGCGTTTGTGGAGATCTTTAAGTTAGAGGTATCGACGCCGCGTTCATTTAAGCCTCGGATTTCCTCTAACAAAACAGCAGGATCGATAACAACGCCATTGCCGATTACTGGAATACAGCTCGGGGTGAGGATTCCCGAGGGCAATAAGTGGAGCGCGTACTTTTGATCGCCGATTACAACTGTGTGGCCAGCATTGTTGCCGCCTTGATAGCGGACTACATATTTAACTTTGTCGCCGAGAATGTCGGTCGCTTTGCCCTTGCCCTCATCGCCCCATTGAGCACCTAACAAAACGATGGCTGGCACGCGATATCTCCTACCTCGAGGATTACGGGTAATTTTCACACATTTAACGAGATAGGAGAAATCCTGCCCCTGCTGGCTAGAGGCCGATATGCGTCAGGGACTGACGGATCAGGAATGAGATGACTGTACGCAGGACCTCGGAGCCCATGATGCGAATGATGAAGTCGAAGATATCAACCCCAAATATGCTGATAGTAGAGAAGATGTGATTCATAAGTGCTTGCCTTCCTTTGTCTTGATATTTGAACGTGGGCGAACTATCGCGCTGATAAATCACAAAAAATTATTGGTTAGCCCATAGTGGGGAAAACTCCCCACTGGTAATCTGCCAATATGAATGACTCGCTCTCCAATCTATTAAGTGAAAATCGCACCTTTGCTCCATCCGCTGAGTTCGCGGCGCAGGCCAATGCCAAAGCGGATTTGTATGAGATCGCAGAGCGGGATCGCTTAGCTTTTTGGGAAGAGCAAGCCAGCAATTTGCACTGGCATGAAAAATGGAATCAGGTTTTGGATTGGCAACCACCATTTGCAAAGTGGTTTGCGGGTGGAAAGTTAAATGCTTCTTACAACGCACTTGATAGACATGTACTAGAGGGACGCGGAGATCGCGTTGCTTTTCTATTTGAGGGCGAGCCGGGCGACACCCGCGAAATTACTTATGCCCAGATGCTCACTGAGGTTAAGAAAACCGCCAATGCACTGTTATCGCTTGGCGTTAAAGATGGCGATCGCGTCGCAATTTATATGCCGATGATTCCAGAGGCTGCGGTTGCTATGTTGGCCTGTGCCCGAATTGGTGCCACGCACTCGGTGGTCTTTGGTGGATTCTCTGCAGATTCTTTGTTGGCCCGAATTCAAGATGCTGATGCAACTTTGGTGATTACCGCTGATGGTGGTTTCCGCAAAGGTGGCGCATTTGGCTTGAAGTCGATTGTTGATGATGCCCTTAAAGGTGAAACCAATGTGCAACATGTTTTGGTGGTAAAGCGGACTGGTCAAGATGTGACGATGGGTGCCAAAGATATTTGGTGGCATGAGTTGGTTGATAAGCAGAGTGCAGAGCATGAGGCCCAGCCCTTTGATTCTGAGCATCCACTATTTATTTTGTACACCTCTGGAACTACGGCAAAACCAAAGGGAATTGCCCATACCACTGGTGGTTATTTAACCCAGGCGGCTTACACCCATCGCATCGTCTTTGACCTAAAGCCAGAGACCGATATTTATTGGTGCACCGCAGATGTGGGCTGGATTACCGGCCACTCCTATGTAGTTTATGGACCGCTAATTAATGGTGCGACTCAGGTGATGTATGAAGGCACCCCAGATACACCGCACAAAGGTCGTATCTTTGAAATGATTGAAAAATACGGCGTAACAATTTTGTACACCGCACCAACTTTGATCCGTACCTGGATGAAGTGGGGCGATGAGTTTCCTAATAAGTACAACTTAAAGTCCTTGAGACTTTTGGGTTCGGTTGGTGAGCCAATAAACCCTGAAGCTTGGATGTGGTACCGCGAAGTTGTTGGTGGAAATAACTGTCCCATCGTTGATACCTGGTGGCAAACTGAAACCGGCGCAATCATGATCTCGCCACTTCCTGGTGTAACAGCAACTAAACCAGGATCTGCAATGCGCACCTTGCCGGGAATTAGCGCCAAGGTGGTTGATGATGAAGCCAAAGAGGTTGGTAATGGTGGTGGCGGTTATTTAGTTCTTGATAAGCCATGGCCTTCGATGTTGCGTGGTATTTGGCGAGAGCCAGATCGATACAAAGAAACATACTGGTCCCGTTTTGATGGTTTGTACTTTGCTGGTGATGGCGCCAAGTTGGATGATGATGGTGCACTTTGGTTGTTGGGCCGTGTTGATGATGTGATGAATGTTTCCGGTCACCGTATTTCAACCACGGAAGTTGAGTCAGCCTTGGTTTCACATCACGCGATCGCAGAGGCTGCGGTAGTCGGTGCCAATGATGAGTTAACCGGACAGGCGATCGTGGCTTTTGTGATTTTGCGCGGAGGAGTAGAGCCAGATCAAGAGTTGGAGAAATCCTTAAAAGCCCATGTAACAAAGGAGATTGGGGCGATCGCAAGACCCCGTCAAATAATGGTTGTGGCCGAATTGCCTAAGACCCGCAGCGGAAAGATTATGCGTCGTTTACTTCGCGATGTGGCTGAAAATCGTGCGGTCGGTGATGCTACGACCTTAGCTGATCCAAACGTAATGAAGTTGATTTCAGAAGGTCTGCAATCTGAAAAGAAAGAAGATTAACCTCTCCTATCTCTTTGTAAACCTGGCTGCCTTCAATTATTGAGTGCGGCAACTCCCAGGGTAGGTAATTAATCAGGGTCAAGACCACAAAGGCGATGATTACGGTCTGCGCTAAAGAAAGCGCTGCACCCAATACTGAGTTAATAAATTTGAATGGGCCAAAGAGAATTCTTTTGTGAATTCCAATTCCAGTTTTTTGTAAAATCCAACGCCCTAAATTTGCACCAGCAAATATGGCAATTAGATGTAAAGCAATTATGGCGGGCAACCCCTTCCACTCTGCGCTGTACCAGTTGGCGGCTGCAAAGCCTGCGACTCCTCCGCCAAAGTAGCCAATAATTGAAAAGAGGGTTGCAAGTGCACCACGGTTGTAGCCGGCGGCAATTGCGATAATTCCAATCGCGACAAGGGCGATATCGAGCAACATTAAACTTTGATTCCTAAATACTCTTCCACTAATTGCTGCATCTCTTCATAAGAAAATATGGGTCCAATTTTCTGAAAAGCTAAAGTTCCATCGGCGGTAATGAATTGGGTGATTGGTACTCCTGGTCCAAAGTAATTCGAGGTGCGGCCATCTGGGTCATACAAATGGGGATAAGCCATGCCACTTTCTAGTGCATGATTCAGCCCATCGCTTTTCTCTCTTTCCTCTACATCTACCCCAATAACTTGTAATCGATCTCCAGCCGCTTCATAAAGCTTTATGAAATTTGGGCGCTGGGCTTCGCAATTGGTGCACCAGCTGGCCCAGACCGAAATAACCGCAGGCCCTTCAATCGACTGGATTGCTAACTCGCCTTCTCCATCCAAACACTCCAGCATCAAACCATCGGCGGCCATTCCCGTTGTTTTGATGGAAGAACATGGTGCAATCGCATTGACTGGTTGTGATTCAGGCACGGCGCTAGAGCATGACGATAGAAGAAGAATCAAAACCACCCATAGCCTCTTCATCGAAAATCCTTATCGCTCTTGACCATGGCTTTGGCCTTTATTGGATCCATCTCGCCACTTCCGAAACTTGGACATAACTTAGCCAATGGACAGGCGGCACAGGCTGGTTTGCGGGAGTGACATACCCGGCGGCCATGCCAGATCAAACGTTGCGACAGATTGGTCCACTCTTTGCGTGGAATTAACTCCATCACCGCAAACTCCACCTTTACTGGATCAGTTTCTTTGGTCCAACCAAATCTTCTAACCAATCTGCCGAAGTGTGTATCAACAGTTAGGCCTGGAGTATCAAAAGCATGACCCAAAACTACATTTGCCGTTTTTCTTCCTACCCCTGGCAGAGTTACAAGATCCTCTAATTGGTCAGGGACCTTGCCATCAAACTCAGTAACAATCTTGGTTGCAAGGCCCTTGATGCTTTTAGCTTTCGCTCTAAAGAATCCTGTGGAGTTAATTAGATTTTCTAACTCTCGGATATCAGCACCGGCAAAGGCCTGCACATTTTTATATCTCTTAAACAAAGCTGGGGTTACCGCATTAACTCTTTTGTCGGTACATTGCGCAGAAAGTACGGTGGCAACTAGAAGTTGTAAGGGATTTTTAAAATCTAACTCGCATTTAACATCGGGATAGGTTTTGCTTAAAACTCGGTACATAGCGCCAGCCCGCTTTTTCTTATCTGCAAAGCTTTCGCGCATGGCCTTGAAAATACCCCAATTTGTGTCTTTCCTCTCATAAAAGTATGGTGCCCCCGTGACCCCAAGAGCCAATGACCAGATTGATGAAATCGTGGTCCGTAAGGCGCCAATCTTTTCTGGACTGGATGAAGCTGCTGCATCAACTTTGCGATCATCTATGAGCTTGGTAAAACTCCGCAAAGGTCAATCCCTATTTAAAGAGGGTGATGACGGAGATCATCTATTTATCGTTTCCAATGGCAAGGTAAAACTAGGCACCAAATCCCCAGATGGCCGGGAAAATCTTTTGATGATCTTGGGCCCTGGTGACATGTTTGGCGATCTCTCACTTTTCGACTCTGGTCCTCGCACCTCTACAGCGACCGCAGTTACCGACACAAAACTTTTATCTCTAGGCCAAGACAAAGTTATTCCTTGGGTGAAAGAGCATCCAGAGGTTTCCTTGCATTTACTTGCTCGCTTGGCATCACGTCTGCGTCGCACCAATGAAGTAGTTGGAGATTTAGTTTTCTCGGATGTTCCCGGTCGTGTTGCAAAGGCGTTGATTGATCTCGGAGTTAAGTTTGGCGATAAGCGTGAAGAAGGTTTGTTTGTAAACCATGACCTAACTCAAGAGGAGTTGGCACAGCTAGTAGGTGCATCACGCGAAACCGTTAATAAGGCTTTGGCAGATTTCGCACAACGCGGTTGGCTTCGTTTGGAGGCCCGCTCTGTGATGATTTTGGATTACGAGCGCATGTTAAAGCGCGGCCGTTAATCCTTAATCT
>JAURMX010000048.1 GCA_030830475.1 Candidatus Nanopelagicales bacterium | reverse complement strand
ACGCCGCGACGCAGCGGCGCTTCATCCATAACATCATCGTGATACAAAGTCGCCACATGGGTTAACTCGCAAACTACCGCGGCTTCGATGACTTCGCGGGATTGTCCATTTCCAAAGTGGGAGGCAATTAGCGTGATTAAAGGGCGAAATCTTTTGCCACCTGCTTCAACCAAATGCCTTGAGGTCTCAATCACTAATGGGTAATCACCTTGAATATGAGAGCTTAAGAGAGCTTCTACCTCATCAAGACCGCGCGCCAACTCCGCCTCTAGATTCGAATCTAGGTTGGGAATTCCGAGGTTTGACATCGTTAGCTATCGAACAAAGACAGCAAGTGATGCAATCGCATCCAAAACTGGAGTTGGGAAAACTCCTAGAACCACAGTAGCGATTGCGGCAATCCAAATTGTGAGGTTGGTGTAGAGCGAAGGAATGGTTACTGAAACCGTGTCATCCTGCGCATCGGTAAAGAACATCATCACAATCACGCGAATGTAGAAGAAAGCGGCAATTGCGCTAGAAAGTACACCAGCGACAACCACTGCGATATTTCCACTGTCATAAGCTGCGGTAAAGATGGTGAACTTTCCAATAAAACCTGCGGTCAATGGAATACCGGCAAATGAAAGTAGGAAGGTTGTAAACAACAACGCCACGCCTGGTGAACGCTTTGCTAAACCAACCCAACGATTTAGATCTGTTACCTCACCAGATGAATCTCTAACCAAAGTAACCAAAGCAAAGGCACCAAGGGTTGAGAATCCATAGGTTGCCAGATAAAACAGTGAGGCCTCTAGACCTTCCTGGCTAAGTGCCAAGACGCCAGTTAGTAAGAAACCAGCATGGGCAACTGAGGAGTAAGCCAACATACGCTTCACATCTCGCTGCGCGATCGCGATTACTGAGCCCACAACCATGGTCAAAATCGCCACTGCGGTCAGCATTGGCTTCCAGCTCCAGACTGCGCCACCTAGAGCAACATAGAAGATTCGTAACATCGCACCGAAGGCCGCCACCTTTGTTGCCGCTGCCATAAACGCGGTGACTGGAGTAGGTGCACCTTGATAAACATCAGGGGTCCAGGAGTGGAACGGTGCGGCGCCAACTTTGAAAAGTAGACCGACGCTAAGTGAAATCATGCCGATTAATAAGAAGGCTTCATTATTTGAACCACCAGAAACCGCATCGCGGATCGCGTTTAGTGAAACATCTCCGGCATATCCATAGAGGAATGCAGCTCCAAATAGGAAGAAGGCCGATGAGTATGCACCAAGCAAGAAGTACTTCAACGCCGCTTCTTGAGAGAGCAATCTACGACGACGGGAAAGGCCGGCCATCAAATACAACGGCAAGGAAAGTACCTCAAGAGCCACAAACAAGGTAATCAAATCATTAGCAGCTGGGAACAACATCATGCCGCCCACTGCAAACAAAGTTAGCGGATAGATCTCAGTTTGAATCTTGCCGGTCTGCAAAGCGGTGCGCTCTTCACTAGAGCCAGGGATTGCAGAGGCCTGCGCTGCAAAGGCATCGGTGTCAGCTAGCAATAAAAAGGCAAAGAAAGCCAAAACCAAAATAGTTCCTTGCATAAACAAAACTGGACCATCGACCACTACTGAGTTAACAGCAGCGGTAGCGGATTGGGTTCCTCGTAGTCGCAGAACTTGAGCAAAGCTCAGGATTACCGCGCCTAAAGAAATCGCCAACTGTAACGCCGGTCTTAACTTTGCAGAGACAAAGGCTTCAACAATTACCGCAATTACCGCGGCACCAAAGATCACCAATAGAGGTGCGAGCGCGCCATATTCCAATGCAGGAGAATTGAAAATCATTATTTATTGCCTCCTACAACCGGGGCAGGATCGCTGAAACCAGCCCTTGAAATCGTGTCGATAGCTGCTGGATTAATAATGTCCAGCGCTGGTTTTGGATAAAAGCCTAAGAAGATGATTACCGCAATGACTGGCGCGATTGCTGCAATCTCACGCTTATTTAGATCAGGCAGATTCTCATTTCCGGGAGTGGTCGGACCATGCAGAGCTTTTTGTACTGGAATAAGAATGTACAAAGCAGCCAAGATAATTCCGAAGGTGGCGATGACCGCTGCTACTGGATAACGGGTATAGGTACCAACCAAAACTAGGAACTCGCTAACAAAGCTAGACAATCCAGGTAGAGCTAGTGATGACATGCCTGCTATGAAGAAGCTCCAAGCCATGATTGGGGTAACTCTTTGCAGACCACCAAACTCGGCGATAGTTGAGGAGCCACGTCGAGAAATCATCCATCCTGCTACTAAGAACAATGCTGCGGTAGAGAAGCCATGGTTCAACATGTACAAAGTGGCACCTGAGTGTCCTTGAGATGTCATCGCAAAGATTCCCAAAGTTATAAATCCGAAGTGAGAGATTGAGGTAAATGCAATCAATCCCTTTATATCTTTCTGGCCAATCGCCAAGAATGCTCCGTAAAGAATTGAGATTACTGAGAGCACGATAATCAACGGCGTGAAGGTGCGTGATGCATCAGGGAATAGCTCGATGCAATAACGGATCATTCCAAAGGTTCCAACTTTGTCTAGAACACCCAACAACAAGACTGAGGTTCCTGGGGTTGCTGACTTGGCAGCATCTGGCAACCAGGTGTGCATTGGCCACAACGGAGCTTTGATTGCAAAGGCGATAAAGAATCCGAGGAATAAGAAGTTTTGTGTTGTGGCATCAATCTGCAGTGTTGAAAGCGCCTCAATATCCATCGTGCGGCCGATTTGATTACCGGAGATAACAAAGAGGCCGATTATTGAGGCCAGCATCAAAAGCCCGCCAAATAAGCTGTAAAGCAGAAACTTCACAGCAGCTGCCTGACGCTCCCCTGAACCATATCCACCGATTAGGAAGTAGACCGGAATCAACATCGCCTCGAAGAAGACATAGAAGAGGAATACATCGGTAGCGGCGAAGACACCAATCATCATGGTTTCTAGAATCAAAATCAGCACATAGAAAGTCTTAACACTGAAGCGACCATTCTCTGACTCATTCCAGCCCGCCAAAATAACAATCGGCACCAAAATAACAGAGAGCAGAATCAGAATCAAAGAGATGCCATCAACACCAAGCTGATAGTTGATTCCTAAAGCTGGGATCCAAGCAAACCGCTCTACATACTGGAACTCAGTAACGCTCTTATCAAAACCAAATGCAGCAGCAAATCCAACGCCTGCCACCAATAAGGAAACCGCAAAAGCAGCCTGCTTAATTAACTTGGAGTTTGCGGCTGGTAACAAAGCGATTAGTAATGCGCCCAGTAGTGGCAGTGCACCCATGCTGGTTAGTAGGTTCATAGTGTCACCACCAAGATCGCTACAAATGCGGCGAGAGCGCCGAGCAGAATAAGAAGTGCATAGTTACGAACATAACCAGTTTGCATCTTTCGCATTCCGCGCGCGCTGCCGATGGTTGATGCAGCGACACCGCGGACCATTCCATCGATTACCTTGTCATCAGTTTTCACTAGAACCTCAGTTAACTTCTGGCCAGGGCGCATAAACATGAACTCATTTGCATCATCCTGCAATAGATCTCGGCGCGCGACCCGGGTAAAGATGCTGACATCTTGTGGTGCGGTAGCGGAAAGCTCGCCACGGTACTTCGCTAATGCGATTCCAACACCAATAACTACTGCGGTCACCGCTAATGCTGAGACAACAATTGGCGGAAGTAATTCAGTATGTTCATGATGGTGCTTATCGACTACTGGAGCGAGCCAATTAACAATGGCTTTTCCGCTGTAAAGCAGGTATCCGGAGGCCACAGAACCAATAGCCAAAACCGCCATTGGCGCCCACATTAAGAAGGGCGACTCATGAGGATGCGCATCATCTGCCCAACGCTTGTTTCCAAAGAAGGTCATCATCATGACGCGGGTCATGTAAAACGCGGTGATGATGGCACCCAATAATGCTGTAGAGCCAAAGATAATTCCTTGCACACCGCCAGCGTTAAATGCGGTTTCAATAATCTTGTCTTTGGAGTAGTAGCCAGCAAATGGTGGCACACCGATAATCGCTAGATAACCTAAACCAAATGTGATTGTGGTGATTGGCATTAACTTAGCTAAACCACCATAACGACGCATATTTACTTCATCATTCATGCCATGCATTACCGAACCGGCGCCCAAGAACATTCCAGCCTTAAAGAAGCCGTGGGTTAGTAGATGCATAATCGCAAAGGCGTAACCAGCAGGACCAAAACCTGTTGCCATAATCATGTAACCGATCTGCGACATAGTTGAAGCAGCTAGCGCTTTCTTAATGTCATCTTTTGCGGTACCGATAATCGCACCAAACAACAAGGTGATTGCACCAATAATCACAACCGCAAGCTGTGCGTTAGGTGCGTTATCAAAGACAAAGTTAGAACGGGTGATTAAGTAAACACCTGCGGTCACCATGGTCGCGGCGTGAATCAACGCAGAAACTGGAGTAGGACCAGCCATCGCATCGCCCAACCAAGCCTGTAATGGGAACTGCGCAGATTTTCCTGTAGCGGCCAATAACAACATCAGACCCATCGCGGTCAATGCAGTTTCACTTGCACCGCCAACTTTCTCTTCAATTCCAATAAATGAAACTGCGCCAAAGTTTGCAAAGGCGATCATGATGGCGATTGATAAGCCAAGGTCGCCAACACGGTTAGCTACGAAAGCCTTCTTTGCTGCGGTGGCGTACTCCGGCTTCTGATTCCAGAAGCCAATAAGAAGGTATGAGGCAAGGCCCACGCCCTCCCAGCCCACATAAAGATTTAGGTATGAGTCGCCCAAAACCAAGAGCAACATCGCTGCGATAAAGAGATTCAAATAAGAGAAGAAGCGACGACGATCGCGGTCATGTGACATGTAGGCGATGGAATAGATATGAATCAAGGTTCCGACGCCGGTAATCAAAAGTACGAAGGCGATCGAAAGCTGATCCAACAACAATCCCGCATCAACATTAAATGAGCCCACTGAAATCCAGGTAAACAACTTCTGGGTTACCGCGCGGGACTCTTCAGGGCGATCACGCATCGCCAAGAACTCCATGGCACCGATTACAAAGACGCTGGCAGAAACCAAGGTTGCGAAGATATGGCCCCACTTATCAGCTTTACGGCCCAACAACATCAATAGCGCTGAGCTAAAGAGCGGCAGCGCGATGAAATAAACCAAGTTTTCAGATGTCATTTATCGGCTCAACAAACTTGCATCATCAACTGATGCAGATCGGCGGGAACGGAAGATAGTGACGATGATTGCTAGACCAACAACAACTTCACAGGCCGCAACCACCATAGTAAAGAATGCGATTACCTGACCCTCCAGATTGCCATTCATCTTGGCAAAGGTTACGAAAGCTAGGTTTGCAGCATTGAGCATTAACTCGATACACATAAAAACCACGATGGCGTTGCGACGCACAATTACGCCGACCGCACCGATGGAGAAAAGAATTGCGGAGAGATAAAGGTAATTGGTTGGATTCATTACTTATTGCCCTCCTCATCAATCTTGGGCAAGCCCTCTAATGCGTAGGACTTGGTCTCCTGAACATCACCGCGGCGATGTAAAACCTCTGCGATAGAAAGATCTGATGGTTTTCCATCCGGCAACAAGGCTGGAAGATCAACCGCATTGTTGCGGGCATAAACACCAGAGCCAGGTAAACCTGCTGCGGTAGCGATGGATTTGCCGCGGAAACGAGCGATAGAACGGGCTCTCTGCGAGCTCTTTGCTACCCCGCTCTTTTCCGAGTGGCCCAACACCATTGCGCCAAGAGCTGCCGTAATCAGCAGCGCCGAAATAACCTCAAAAGCCCAGACATAGTCACCAAAAATTAATTCTGCGATGCCCTGCACATTTCCACCGCCGTTAGCCTCGCCTAAACCAACCGGTGCTTGGCCATTGTCGGTTCGGGCAATAAGAGAGGTAAGTGCGGCGACAAATCCCAACACGGTAAATATTGCAACAGAGCGCAATCCTTTGATCTTTTCCACTAATGAATCAGAGGAATCAACTCCAACCAACATCAAGATGAATAAGAAAAGCATCATTACCGCGCCGGTATAAACCACTATCTGCACAATGCCGAGGAATGGCGCTTCAAGTGCGATGTAGAAAATCGCCAAAGTAATCATTACCCAAGCCAAAAGAATTGCGGAGTGCACCGCCTTCTTCATAAACAACATCGCGATCGCGACTGCTACTGAAAGTGGTGCTAGCGCCCAGAACAAAGCTGATTCACCGGTCATTTATTAACCTCTTGTGAAGGATGTGACTCTTTGATCTCACCGCGGTAATAGTTGTGGTGATCAGAACCGGGATACATCGGATGTGGTGGCATCAACATTCCATTACGAAGAGGTGCTAACAAATCCTCCTTCTCCCAAATCAATTTCTCGCGCTCGTCATCAGCGATCTCATACTCATTTGTCATTGTCAGCGCGCGGGTTGGGCAGGCCTCAATGCAAAGTCCGCAGAAAATACAACGCAGGTAATTAATCTGATAAACCTTGGCATGACGCTCACCAGGTGACATCCGGTTTTCTTCGGTGTTGTTCTCACCTTCAACATAAATCGCATCTGCTGGACAGGCCCAAGCACAAAGCTCGCAACCAATGCACTTCTCTAAACCATCTTCATAACGGTTTAGCTGGTGACGACCATGAAAACGAGGCTGCACCTCAGGCTTTACCTCTGGATACTCAATGGTGTTGGGCTTCTTAAACATGGTGCTGAAGGTGACCCAGAAACCTTTGAGCTGCTTAAAGAAGCTAGAGGGCTCCTGACCAGTTACTGGAACCGCTGATTCTGCGGCCTTTTCAATCGCGTCGGAGCGCTTGGGCTCTAAATGAAATTCGCTCATTACTCATCCGCTTTCTTGATTGAAGGTAGCGCAGGGACTGGAAAGGATGGTTCTGGCATCTCGCCAACATAGCGAGAGCGCTCTTCTGCTTTTATCTTTGTCAAGTCATAAACCGACATCGCAATCAACACCGCCAAGACCACACCACCGGTGAAGGCTGCGATCATGAACTGTGAAGCGCCTTGTTGTGTCATCAAACGCAATGTTGCCACCACCAAGATCCATGCCACATTTACTGGAATCAATACCTTCCAGCCAAACTTCATGAATTGGTCATAACGCAACCTTGGCAAAGTGCCACGGAGCCAGACAAAGAAGAAGAAGAATCCAAATACCTTTAGGAAGAACCAGACAAAGCTAAACCAACCGCCGAGCCAGTCTGAGGTAAAGCCCAATCCCGGAGGAGCGCTTGGTCCACCCAAGAACAAAGTGGTGGCAAGTGCCGAAACCGCGATGATGTTTACATACTCTGCCAAGAAAAAGAGTGCGAACTTCAATGATGAGTACTCGGTGTGGAAGCCACCGACCAACTCACCTTCAGCTTCCGCTAAATCAAATGGAGCACGGTTTGTTTCACCAACCATTGAGATTACATAAATCGCAAAAGATGGGAACAAAACAACAACATTCCACCAAGTTGATTGAGAAGCGATTATGTCCCCGGTGGACATAGAGCCGGCGTAAATAAATACACCGACAAAAGAAAGTCCCATCGCAATTTCATATGAGATCACCTGAGCGCTGGAGCGCAGACCACCAAGTAATGGATAGGTAGATCCTGAGGACCAGCCCGCTAAAACAATTCCATAAACACCAATTGATGCAGTGGCTAATACATAGAGCACGCCCACCGGAAGATCGGTTAACTGCATAACCGTCTCTTCGCCGAAGAAATTAACCTTGCCGGTCAAGGGGATAACCGCAAAGGCCATAAAGCAGGTTGTGGCGCTGATAATCGGGGCCAAAATAAAGACCGCTCTATCGGCAGCTTTCGGGATGATGTCCTCTTTTAACGCCAGTTTCACACCATCTGCTAATGCCTGCACGATTCCAAAGGGTCCAACTCGGTTAGGGCCAAGGCGCATCTGCATACGGGCCACGATGCGGCGCTCGCCCCAAACTGAAAGCAAAGTCAGTAGTACGCAAAGTACAAAGATCAAGAGTCCTTTAAGGGCGATTACCCAACCCGGATCATCTAACAACAAAGATGAGTTGCTCATGCCTTCACCACCGATACAACTCCGGATGCAACTCCCAAAGTTGCAATCGCTTGGCTATTAACTGAATTACGTGGAATCCAAACTGAGCTCTCTTCAATCTCTGCAATCTCACAAGGCAATGTGATTGCACCATTTGAAGTAGAAACAGTAATCAGATCGCCAGCGTTAACACCAAGTGAGCTTGCGCGGTTGGCAGAGATAACTGCAACTGATGGATGCGCGGTTCCAGCCAGATTATTTTCGCCATCCTGCAAAGAACTAGCATCAAGCAACAATCTCCAAGAGGAGAGAAGCGCCTTATCTGCAGGGGCAGAAACCGAAGTTGCTGCTACTGGAGCAAATGCCGCACGAGACTCCCATGAACCAAGTGAGTTGAACTCTTCGCGGGCTGCGGTAACTGTGGGCAGATTAATTGGAGTGCCCATTTGATCGGACAACATATTAAGAATGCGTACATCGCTGCGGGTTAATGACTCTGCGATCGCGGTATCAAAGCTACGGCTGCGACCTTCCCAATTAACAAAGCTGCCGCTCTTTTCAACAACCGCTGCTACCGGTAGAACCACATTGGCAATCTCAGTAATTGCGCTATGACGAATCTCGAGTGAAACCACAAAAGCCTTTGCTAAACCATCATGGTGATGCGCAGAGATATCTAGTGGATCAACTCCACCTACCAACAACGCCTCAATGTTTCCATGCTGCAAATCAGCCAAAATCGCATCGGTATCACGGCCGATATTGGATGGCAGATTCTCGACGCCCCATGCTGCTTGTAGATCTACACGGGCTGCAGAATCAGTCACTGGACGGCCACCTGGAAGCAGGTTGCCAATGGCACCAGCCTCTAACGCACCGCGCTCGCCGGCACGACGTGGAATCCAAGCCAACTTAGCGCCAGATGATTGCGCCAAAGCAACCGCTGCGGAAATTGCACCGGCGCTCTCTGACAATCTCTCGCCCACCAAGATCACTGACTTATTTGTTAAACCAGAAATCTTTGCAATTGCAGCGGCTTCATTACCAGCAGCGGTAGCAATCAACTCTGCCTTCAACTTCTTATTGCCACGTGAAGCAAATGGTGCCATCGCAGTAACCTTCAAACCACGCTTACGAACCTGCTTATAGAGACGCAAGAAAACAATCGGTGACTCTTCCTCTGCCTCAAAACCTAGTAGTGCAACATGATCGGCACGATCCAAATCTTTGTAATTAACAGTTGTGCCAACAACATTTGAGGCCAAAAAGCTGCGCTCCTCCTCAGAGGTTAAGCGCGCACGGAAATCAATGTCATTGGTGCCAAGTGCAACGCGGGCAAACTTTGCATAACCATATGCATCTTCTAATGTGGTACGGCCACCAACCAGAACAGCGGCACGATTTGCTTCCAATCCTGCAGCAGCTACAGATAGCGCCTCTGGCCAAGATGCTTCATGAAGCTGACCATCTTCACCACGAACCAATGGTGTTGTGATGCGATCTTTTTGAGTTACATACTTAAATGCCCAACGACCCTTATCGCAGTTCCACTCCTCATTTACCTGCGCATCATCACCAGCCAGGCGACGCAGAGTCTTGCCACGACGAACATCGGTGCGCATATCGCAACCTGATGCACAGTGCTCGCAAGCAGATGGGGTTGAAACCAAATCAAAGGGGCGGGCCCGGAAACGGTATGAAGCGCCGGTTAGCGCGCCTACTGGGCAGATTTGTACGGTATTTCCAGAGAAATAAGATTCAAATGGATCCTTCTCGTAAATACCAACCTGCTGCAGAGCACCGCGTTCATTCAAAGTAATAAATGGATCGCCAGCAATCTGCTCAGAGAAACGTGTACAACGGGCACAAAGAATGCAACGCTCACGATCTAGCAAAACCTGAGATGAGATATTGATTGGCTTTTCAAAGGTGCGCTTGTAACCCTCAAAGCGAGACTCTTCGCGACCATTACTCATCGCTTGATTCTGTAATGGACACTCGCCACCCTTGTCGCAAACTGGGCAATCAAGTGGGTGGTTAATCAACAACAACTCCATAATGCCTTGTTGCGCTTTGTCAGCAACTGGCGAAGTCAATTGGGTATTAACAATCATCCCTGGCTCTACTGGAATGGTGCAGGAGGCCTGTGGCTTTGGAAACTTACGGCCATTGATTTCAATCTCAACCAAACACTGACGGCAAGCACCTACTGGATCAAGTAATGGGTGATCACAGAAACGTGGAATTTGAATTCCTAATTTTTCTGCTGCGCGGATTACCAATGTTCCCTTTGGAACAGTAACTTCAAAACCATCGATGGTTAGGGTAATCATCTCTAATTGAGTATCAGCTGCAATCTCTTGAGTGCTCACTAGCGCGCACCACCTTCAGCTAAAGCAAACAAGGTTGATTTCGCTGGATCAAAAGGACAGCCACCATTGCTTAGATGATCTAGATACTCCTGACGGAAATACTTCAGCGAAGAAATAATCGGGCTAGCTGCGCCATCAGCAAGTGCGCAGAAAGAACGGCCCGCGATGTTGTCGCAAAGATCTAACAACTTATCTAGATCCGCCGCTTCACCTTTACCTGACTCCAAATCCTTCAAAATCTGCACCAACCACCAAGTTCCTTCACGGCAAGGGGTGCATTTTCCGCAGGATTCATGCTTATAAAACTCGGTCCAGCGCAGTACCGCACGAACCACACAAACAGTCTCATCAAAGATTTGTAGCGCCTTGGTTCCCAACATCGAACCAGCTGCTGCTACACCTTCGTAATCCAAAGGTGTATCTAGATGCGCTTCAGTAAATAGAGGAGTTGATGAACCACCTGGGGTCCAGAACTTCAACTTATTTCCATTGCGCATTCCGCCGGCAAGTGCAATCAACTCACGCAAGGTCACCCCAAGTGGCGCCTCAAACTGTCCTGGATTTTTTACATGGCCAGAGAGTGAGTACAAAGTGAAACCTTTGCTCTTTTCAGTACCCATCGATGCAAACCACTCGACACCGTTATTAACAATCGCTGGTACTGATGCAACAGATTCAACATTGTTTACAACTGTGGGGCGGGCATAAAGACCTGCGATTGCAGGGAATGGTGGACGAAGTCTTGGTTGACCACGGAAACCTTCAAGGGAATCCAACAACGCGGTCTCTTCACCACAGATATATGCACCAGCACCAACATGAAGTACTAGTTCGAGATCAAAACCTTTACCCAAAATATTTTTACCCAAGTAACCAGCTTTGTAAGCATCTTCGATTGCTTGCTGTACACGACGAATGATGTGTGTGACCTCTCCGCGGATATAAATAAAGGCATGGTTAGCGCGGATCGCATAAGAGCCGATGATGATTCCCTCAACCAAAACATGTGGGTTAGCCATAAGCATTGGCATGTCTTTGCAGGTTCCGGGCTCTGACTCATCTGCGTTAACAACAAAGTAATGCTCTTTGTTATCGCCCTGCGGAATAAAGCCCCACTTCATTCCAGTTGGGAAGCCCGCACCACCGCGACCACGCAGGCCGGAGTCCTTTACTAATTGAATGACATCATCTGGCGCCATTGCTAAGGCTTTTTCTACCGCTTTATAACCACCATTGCGCTTGTAGCCCTCAATGGTGAAGGAATCTTTTTGATCCCAGGAAGCAGAAAGTACTGGAGTCAGCTTTGTCATTTACTTGGCTCCTTGTTCTTTAGCGATTTTCAAACCTAGAAGTGAAGGCTCTCCAGCTTGTACACCTTCATGTGCGCGACCATCATTCAAACCAGCAAGCACCGCAGAGTTTTCCTTCCAAGTTGGAAGTTTGTTTGGTCCACGGGTTGGTGCTGGTGGATTTCCTTGACGCATCGCATCAACTAAATCTTTAGCGGATTGAACAGTCTGGTTGTCGTAAAACTCCCAGTTGGCCATAACGACAGGTGCGTAATCACATGCTGCGTTGCACTCGATGTGCTCTACTGAAACTCTTCCATCTGCTGTAACTTCATCATTTTCAATTCCAAGATGATCTTTGAGCGCTTCGAAGATCGCATCTCCACCCATGACCGCGCACAAAGTATTGGTGCAAACACCAACATGGTATTCACCAACCGGTTTGCGCTTGTACTGGGTATAGAAAGTTGCAACTGCGCTGACCTCAGCGGTTTCTAGATTCAACTTCTGCGCAATTACCTCAATGCTCTCTGGTGTTACATAACCATCTTTTGATTGAGCAAAATGCAACAACGGCATGATTGCCGAACGAGAACGTGGATAACGGTTGATAATGGAATCCATAACTGGATTATCAGCAGCTGTTAGTGGCATTAGCGGTCCACATCTCCCATCACTGGATCAATCGAAGCAACCGCAGCAACCACATCAGCGATCAATGAACCTTCACACATCGCAGAGGTTGATTGCAGATTGCTAAAGGAAGGGGTGCGGAAATGCACGCGATATGGGCGGGTTCCGCCATCAGACACTAGGTGTGCACCAAGCTCGCCACGAGGTGATTCCACTGGTGTGTAAACCTGTCCTGCAGGTACTCGGAAACCTTCAGTGACAATCTTGAAGTGGTGAATCAAAGACTCCATTGAGGTGCCCATGATCTGGCGAATGTGATCAAGTGAGTTACCAAGTCCATCGCCGCCAAGTGCAAGTTGTGCTGGCCAAGCAATCTTCTTATCAGCCACCATTACTGGTGCGCCATCTAGTTGATCTAACTTGTCGCAGCATTGTTCGATGATGCGCAGTGATTGCTCTAGCTCCTGCATACGGATTAAGAAGCGACCATAAACATCGCAGGTATCTGCGGTTATTACATCAAAATCATAATTTTCATATCCGCAATATGGCTGGGTTTTACGTAGATCCCATGGCATACCGGTGGAGCGAAGTACTGGACCGGTAACACCTAAAGTGATGCAACCTGCGAGATCCAAGTAACCAACATCTTTGGTGCGCTTAATCCAGATTGAGTTACCAATCAAAAGATTAGCGTTGTCTTTGAAGTTCTTACGAAGATCCTTAACTAATTCGCGGACATGAGAAACAGTTCCCTCTGGCAGATCCTGCGCTACTCCACCTGGGCGGATGTAGGCCATATTCATACGTAGACCAGAGACCTTTTCAAAAACATCCAAAACTTTTTCACGCTCACGGAATGCGAAGAACATTGGGGTAATCGCACCAAGTTCAAGTGCACCGGTACCCAATGCCACCATGTGTGAGGAGATGCGGTTGAACTCCATCATCATCACGCGAATTACAGAGGCGCGCTCTGGAACATCATTAGTGATACCCAAAAGCTTTTCTACACCCAAGCAATAAGCGGTTTCATTGAACAATGGGCTCAAATAATCCATGCGGGTCACGAAAGTTACGCCCTGGGTCCAGGTGCGGAACTCGGTGTTCTTTTCAATACCAGTGTGCAGATAACCAATTCCGCAACGCATTTCGGTAATGGTTTCGCCCTCAAGTTCGAGCATCAAACGAAGCACACCATGAGTTGATGGGTGCTGTGGGCCCATGTTTACAACTACACGCTCTTCTTTAGCGCTACCGATTTCAGAGGCAACCTGATCCCAGTCGCCACCAGTAACTGAATAAATGGTTCCTTCAGTTGTTTCACGTGATGATGCAAAGGTACTCATCGATATGACCTCCGGTTATCTGGAGCCGGAACTGTTGCGCCGATGTACTCAACTGGAATTCCACCAAGTGGATAATCCTTACGTTGTGGATATCCCTGCCAGTCATCTGGCATCAAAATACGGGTCAAAGCTGGATGACCATCAAAAATAATTCCGAACATGTCATAAGCCTCACGCTCATGCCAGTTTGTTCCTGCCCAAACTTCAACAAGAGATGGAAGATGTGGATCTGATTCAGAAACTGAAACCTCTAAACGAATACGACGGTTGTGGGTCATAGAAAGTAATTCATAAACCGCATGAAGTTCGCGATCTTTATCTGATGGATAGTGCACACCACTAACCCCTAAGCAAACTTCAAAACGCAAAGTTTCGGTATCGCGCAAAGTTTTAGCTACCTCAAACAAACGATCCCGCTTAATATGCAAAGTTAATTCGCCGCGATCTACAACTACCTTTTCAATCGCATCTGAAAACTCTGGGAATGCTTTTTCTAATTCATCTGCAACATCATCAAAGTAAGAACCGTAAGGACGTGATGCAGAGGTCGGTGAATAACTAGAGCGCTCTAATCCGCCGTAACCTGAGGTATCACCGGTTCCGGAGGCGCCAAACATTCCTTTTTGCTCGCTCATTATTAATCCCTGCTTCCGAATACTGGAACCTGGTGGGTAGGAACCGCAGCAAGAGCAGCAGCCTCTACCTCTTTAATAATCTTCTGGCGGTTTACTCCGAGCTTTTCATTTCCGATCTGCTCATGAAGTTTCAAAATCGCATCCATCAACATCTCAGGTCTTGGTGGACAGCCTGGCAAATAAATATCTACTGGGATGATGTGATCAACACCTTGCACAATCGCATAGTTGTTAAACATTCCACCAGATGATGCACATGCACCCATCGACAAAACCCACTTAGGTGCGGTCATTTGATCATAAATCTGACGCACAACTGGTGCCATCTTGTTAGAGACGCGACCAGCAACAATCATTAAATCCGCTTGACGTGGCGAGGCGCGGAAAACCTCCATACCAAAACGGGAGATGTCGTACTTACCGGCAGAACCAATCGCCATCATCTCGATTGCGCAGCAAGCCAAACCAAAGGTCGCTGGCCACAATGAGTTCTTGCGCATATACCCCGCCAACTTTTCGACGGTGGTTAGCAAAAATCCGGAAGGGAGTTTTTCTTCTAGACCCATTTTTAATCCCATTCCAATCCGCCGCGACGCCATACATAGGTGTAGGCCACGAAAACTGTGAGGATGAAGATGACCATTTCAACTAATCCAAACAATCCAAGTGCGTCATAAGAGACCGCCCATGGATATAAGAAAACAATTTCAATATCAAAGATAATAAATAGCATCGCGGTTAAGAAGTACTTAACTGGGAAACGTCCGCCACCTTGAGCCTGAGGGCTTGGTTCGATACCGCACTCATACGCATCAAGCTTGGCCCGGTTATAACGCTTTGGTCCCGAGAGAGCGCCGGCGACGACAGAGAAGATTGCGAACCCGAAGCCAATCGCTCCAATTACAAAGATCGGGACATAGGGGTTCACAACGGGAAATCTTAGGTGAGCCCTATAAATACAGGGAAATTAGGAGCCCTTAATCGCTGTGTGAACTGCCACAACTCCCCCTGTGAGGTTTACCCACGATGGATTGCGCCAGCCGGCACCACTCATTTCGGCGGCCAGCTGCTCTTGATTGGGCCAGGCCCGGATTGATTCCGCCAAATAAACATAGGCCGCTGGGTTTGATGATGTCTTGCGAGCCAATTTTGGCAACAGTTTCATTAGGTAATTCATGTACACAATGCGAAATGGCGCAAAGGTCGGGGTTGAGAACTCCACGATCACCATACGGCCACCAACTTTGGTCACTCGCAACGCCTCCTGCAAAGCTTTTTTGTAATCATGGGTATTACGCAAACCAAAAGAGATAGTAGTTACATCAAACTCATTCTCTCCAAATGGCAGATTCAACGCATCACCTTTTACAAACTTTAAATAAGGTCGCGCCTTTCTACCTTGCGCCAACATCCCTTCAGAAAAATCTAAAGATGTGACATGCGCACCAGCTTTAAACAACGGCTCACTTGATGAACCAGGACCTGCTGCAACATCAAGAATCTTCATGCCCGGTGTTGGATTAATTATGGTCTGCACTTTTTTACGCCAACGCTTGGTCTGGCCCAAACTTAAAAGGTTGTTGACTAGGTCATAGCGTTTGGCAACGCCATCAAACATCGAGGAAACCTCTTCGGGGTCCTTACCTAAATCAGCTCGACTCACCGACCTATCATCCCTAGCGGTAGGCTTATTTCACAAGTTGAACTGGAGCATTATGCATATATCAATTACAACGGAGTTGCTCGGCGAGCATCCGCCATTGCTTGATATCGCTATTCCAGAGATCGCTGATGATGCGCTTACCTCTTGGGTGCGCGGTGGTGATGGATTAATTGGTTTTGGGATTTATAAATCCCATGTTGTTAAAGGCGCCAATCGTTTTGAACAAGCCCGCAGCTGGTGGCGGGAGCAGGTAAATGCCCTTGATATTCACAACAATGTTCATGGCACCGGAACCGGCCCGATTCTCTTTACCTCCTTTTCATTTGATGAAGCAGAGGATTCAGCATTAATCATCCCTAAAGTCGTTGTGGGACAAAGAAATGGCAAGTCCTGGATTACCTGGATCGGCGCCACCCCACAGCCCGCACTGCAGAAAGTTGCTCACAAATCAACGCCACTTAATCTAAATTGGAGCGGCAGCAATGGTGATGTTTGGCAGGATCGGGTAGCTCGCGCCGTCGACAAAATCAAAAATGAAAATCTAGAAAAGGTTGTGTTAGCCAGATTTGTTACCGGCACAACTACCGAACAAATTAACCAACGCAATCTTTTACACCAGCTCGCTGAGGAGTATCCATCAACCTGGGTTTACTCCAACCATGGTTTAGTCGGTGCCACACCAGAGTTGCTTGTGCGCTTGAGCAAGTCACTTGTTACCTCAAGAATTCTGGCCGGCACAATTCGCAAAACCGGTAATGATGAAAGAGATCTAGCCCTTGCTGGTTCACTTGCCAGATCTTCAAAAGATTTGGAGGAGCATGAGTACGCGGTTCGCTCTGTTGAAGAAGCGCTCTCACCATTTTGCACCTCAACAAATGTTCCAGAGACACCATTTGTTTTGCATCTCTCCAACGTTATGCATTTAGCTACTGATGTCACCGGAGTTTTATCTGATGCCGCTAACCCAGTAGATATCTTTGCTTTGGTTTCTAGATTGCATCCCTCTGCTGCTGTTTGTGGCACACCTACTGAATACGCCAAACGCACAATCGATGAAATAGAGGGTATTTCCCGTGGTCGCTACGCCGGCCCCATTGGTTGGATTGATGCCAAAGGAGATGGCGAGTTAGGTATCGCTTTGCGTTGTGGCCAGATCTCTAACGATGGCCACTCCATAAGAATCTACGCCGGTTGCGGCATTGTTGCCGGCTCTGATCCAGAACGTGAATACGCGGAAAGCCAGGCCAAACTTCTTCCAATGCGCAGCGCGTTAGAGAAGCACTAACTCCTTATATTTCTTAATTACCTCAAAGATTACATCTGCGTTTTTTTCGCGATCTGGCATCTTGGCCACAATCACATGCAGCTGCGGATGAATGCGCTGCAAAGCTATGTGTAGCTCTTTGGCGTCGTGCACTACCTCTGCAGATAATCCATAACCTTGCACAATCTTGGCGATATCTCTGCCATGTGGGGTGCCAAATATCGCTTCAAAGCCATCAACTCCACGTTGTGGCAAGGTAGAAAAGATTCCGCCGCCATCGTTATCCACCACGATTATTGTGAGTGTGTCAGTAGTCGGATTGGTCAAAGCAGAGATGTCATGCAAAAAGGCGAGATCACCAATCACCGCATAGGT
>JAURMX010000047.1 GCA_030830475.1 Candidatus Nanopelagicales bacterium | reverse complement strand
TTGTTCTTGGTGCGGCGCGAAAGAATCTGCATAACGCGCTCGATCTCTTTTTCACGGCCGATAACTGGATCAAGCTTTCCTTCGCGGGCTGCTTGTGTGAGGTTGCGACCAAATTGATCAAGAACAAGTGAGGTAGATGGTGTTCCTTCAGCAGGACCGGTTGCTGGTTCTTTACCTTGGTAACCAGAAAGCAATTGAATAACTTGTTGGCGTACTCGATTTAGATCTGCGCCAAGTTTTACCAATACCTGTGCAGCAACGCCCTCGCCTTCACGGATCAAACCAAGAAGGATGTGTTCCGTGCCGATGTAGTTGTGGCCAAGTTGTAGCGCTTCACGTAGTGAAAGTTCGAGAACTTTTTTCGCACGTGGTGTAAATGGAATATGTCCGGAAGGTGCTTGCTGACCTTGTCCGATAATCTCTTCAACCTGTGAGCGAACCGCTTCGAGTGAGATACCTAGGGACTCCATCGCCTTTGCTGCGACGCCTTCACCTTCATGAATCAATCCAAGAAGAATGTGCTCAGTGCCGATGTAGTTGTGATTGAGCATGCGAGCCTCTTCCTGCGCGAGGACAACAACGCGACGGGCTCGGTCGGTAAAGCGCTCAAACATCGATCTGACTCCTTTTAAGAGGTTGACCCAACAACTTGGGGCTAGCGTATAAGAGGCCGCCATTCGGTGCGACCCTTATTTTTAAAGCTAGAGAAAGCCTCAAGATATGGGAATAACTGTGGGGTACAACCGCAAGATTTGGGATTTTATGCCCGGAGGGGCTTAGAGAATCTTGAGCATTCTGGTGTTGCCCAGGGTGTTGGGCTTCACACTCTCGAGGTCCAAGAACTCGGCGATACCTTCATCATAAGAGCGCAATAGTTGTTGGTAAACATCTGCCTCTACTGGTGCGCCTTGGATCTGAGTAAATCCATGTTTGCCAAAAAACTCTGTTTCAAAAGTTAAGCAAAACAATCTTTTTAATCCGAGAGATTTCGCGCGCTCAATTATTTGAATAAGAATTTGGTGGCCGATTTTTTGGCCACGAAAAGCTTCATTTACCGCAACGGTGCGTACCTCGCCCAAATCCTCCCAAAGCACGTGGAGCGCACCGCAACCGATAATTTCATTATCTTTTTCAGCGACAAAAAACTCTTGCACTGATTCATACAACATAACGGTTTCTTTGGAGAGCAAACGACGTTGTAGAGAATAGGTGTCGATGATTTTGCGAATGGCTTTGATATCACTGGTGCGCGCGGGGCGGATTACAACAGACATTCTTACTGCTCTTCTGGTTTAACCAATGGGAAGAGAATGGTTTCGCGAATACCTAATCCGGTAAGCGCCATCAACAAACGATCAATTCCCATACCAACACCACCCATTGGCGGCATGCCATGCTCCATAGCGCGCAAGAAATCCTCATCTACCTGCATCGCCTCTAAATCACCTTTGGCACCGAGTTTGGCCTGCTCTGTTAAACGATCTCTTTGAATTACTGGATCGATCAATTCAGAGTACCCGGTTGCTAACTCAAATCCATCAACATATAGATCCCATTTTTCAACGAGGCCCGGAGTTTCACGGTGTTCGCGAACTAGTGGAGAGGTATCAACTGGATATCCCATAACAAAGGTTGGGGTTTGCAGATTCTCTTTGTAGACATGCTCAAAAATCTCTTCCGCCAACTTGCCATGAATCCACTTTGGGTCAATCTTGAGCCCGATTTTGTGAGCGATTTTCTTAAGATCTGCAAAGGAGGTTTGTGGATTAACGACTTCGCCAACACTTTCAGAGATGGCGTCGTAGAAATTAATCTCTTTCCATTGCCCACCAAGATCGCTGACGCGTCCATCATGATGTGTCACTTTGTGCGAGCCCGCTACAGCCAGGGCGGCGTTTTGAATTAACTCCTGGGTTAACGCCTTCATATCCCGCCAATCGGCGTAGGCCCAATACATCTCTAGCATCGCAAACTCCGGTGAATGGCTGGAATCAGCGCCCTCATTGCGGAAATTGCGGTTGATTTCAAATACTTTTTCCAGCCCGCCAACTACACAACGCTTCAAGAAAAGCTCTGGGGCGATTCGCAAAAATAAATCAATGTCATAAGCGTTGCTAAAGGTTTTAAATGGACGGGCTGCAGCGCCACCATGCATAACCTGCAACATCGGGGTTTCTACCTCGATGAAATCATATTGATCAAAGGTGTTGCGTAAGGATTTTAAAACCTTTGGTCTAACCCGTGCGGTGTCGCGAGCTTCCGGGCGCACAATCAAATCTACATAACGCATCCGTACTCGAGTTTCCTCATTGAGCGGGTTGTGTTCGTTAGGAAGTGGACGTAAAGCTTTGGAGGCAATTTCAAAACTATTGGCCAAGATAGAAAGCTCGCCGCGTTTTGAGGTAATTATCTCACCAGTTACTGAAACTATGTCACCCAGATCGATATCGGATTTCCAATTTTCTAATAATGCTTCGCCAACTTTGTCTAAAGAAAACATGGCTTGGAGTTCGGTGCCATCACCTTCGCGCAGGGTTGCAAAGCAGAGCTTTCCAGTATCACGTTTGAAAATGATGCGACCGGTTACGCTTTCAGTAATGCCAGATGATTTATCGGTTTCTAGATCTTTGAAGCGCTCACGTATCTCTTTTAGGGATGCGGTGCGCGGTACTCGGACTGGATATGGTGCGATGCCGCGATCTAACAGCGCGTTGCGCTTTTCGCGTCTAATTCGTAATTGTTCTGGGAGGTCGTTTTCCACCATAGTGGCGGCAGTCTATCCATTCCGTTCATGCACTAGACGCAGGCCAATGAGTGTGAGATCTGGTTCGTGATAATCAATGGTTTCGGAAATTCCTAGCACCAGCGGTGCTAAACCGCCGGTAGCGATTACGGAGATTTTGTCATTGTCGGGATAGAGCGCATCCAACTCATCGCTTATGCGATTTACCAAGCCATCGACCTGGCCGGCAAAGCCGTAAATAGTGCCGGATTGCAGGGCTTCTACCGTGTTTTTTCCAATTACCGATTTTGGTTTTATCAATTCAACTTTGCGCAGCTGTGCCGCACGCGAGGCCAAAGCTTCAACTGAAATTTCAATTCCTGGTGCAAGTGCTCCACCAAGGAACTCGCCCTTTGGTGAAACAACATCAAGATTTGTTGAGGTACCAAAATCCACAACGATGCAGGTCCCTTCGCCATAAAGGCTATGTGCTGCCAAAGTATTTACGATGCGATCTGCACCGATCTCTTTGGGGTTATCTACTAGTAATGGCACTCCGGTTTTAACGCCGGGTTCGATGATGGTGGTACGAATATCTTTGAAGTATCTACCAATCATGGTGCGGGCTTCACGAAGTACGGAAGGCACGGTAGAGCAAAGCGCTAAGCCAGTAATTGTGTAGCCGGCAATTAATGAGCGGTACTGCAACAACAACTCATCTGCGGTATCACGGGCATCGGTTTTAACCCGCCAGGAATCAATCATCTCCTCACCATCAAAGATGCCAAGCACGGTGTTGGTATTTCCGATATCAATAGTGAGCAGCATTAGAAGTCCAATCCGATATCTAAAACGGGCGCTGAGTGGGTCAGCGCACCGACAGCTAAGTAATCCACGCCAGTTGCGGCGTAGGCGGCGGCGTTTTCAATCTTTAAGCCACCAGATGATTCCAACTTTGTTTTAAATCCTTTTGTTATTTCAACCGCTGCTTTGGTTTGCTCGATACTCATGTTGTCCAACAAAACGATATCGACCCCGGTTTGCAGCGCCTCCTTCAATTGCTCGAGATTGTCGACCTCGACCTCAATTTCGACGCCAGGTAACTCTTTTTTAACATTA
>JAURMX010000046.1 GCA_030830475.1 Candidatus Nanopelagicales bacterium | reverse complement strand
TTAACCCGCCATCAAATCTCCACCCCACCGCGATTGGACCATGTAAATCAGTTCTGCGCACATCGCTGCCCATTTCTCCCAATGAATCTATTAATGAAGGGTCGGGGTGGCCGTAACTGTTTCCCTTGCCTACGCTTATCAAAGCGAGCTTAGGTTGGGAAATTTGTAAGAACTCTTGATCCTGAAACCGGGAACCGTGATGAGCCACCTTCAAAATATCTATCGCTGATAAATAGCCTTGCAACAGAATTTCTCTTTGCGCCTCCGGTTCGATATCGCCGGTAATTAAGATCGAAACCCCATTATGAATAACTTTAATCACCAGGCTGTGATTGTTTTCCGCCGAACCATCTCCCGGAAGGGTTGAATAACTCACCGACAGGTCTGACTTCGGCCATAGCACCTCTAAACGTGTACTTCCAATCTGTGCGGTATCACCTTGCTTGACTACCCGGTTAATAGATTTTAAATCTTCCGGTAATTCGACATTGCCATTGCTCCAAATCTCTCCAACAACTCTATTCCGTATCGCCCCCATCAAGCCATAGGTATGGTCAGCGTGATTGTGAGAGAGAACTATCAGAGGAAGCTTGTCTATTTTCAATATCCTTAAACAACGATCAATCAAAGTTGGATCTGGCCCCGTATCAAATAGCAAACCCGATCCATTGCCTAGAGACATGGCTAAAGCATCTCCCTGACCTACATCGCATTGCACAACTTGCCACTTTGATCCGGGAAATCCCAATCGTGGCGTCAAGTTGATAATCAAAACTCCTGCCAATAATAGGAATAGCAGGAGACGCTTTGTTTTGCGTATCAATAATCCAACAAAACAAATAAATATCAACAATAAAGGATTAAGTTGCAAAGTCGGCGTCGATAGAGATAGCGATGAAACGAAAACAATCCAAGTTGCCAATGAGTTAGCCACAGTTAAAAGAAATACCGAGAGCCAAGATATGGGTAGTAGGAGTACCGATATGAAGCCAATGATGGTTATCGGAGCTACTGCTGGGGCCGCCAAAACATTGAATAAAACGCTCAGAGCTGAGATCTCTCCAGAGAGATAAAGAATGTAAGGGGTGCAGAGCACTGTGGCAGCCAACGAAACCCCAAAAACCTCAGCCAACCATTTTGGCAGCCAAATCTGCATACGGGAGGTGATCTCCGGGGCTAAGAAGATTAATCCACTAGTTGCCAGTACCGACAAAACAAAACCGGGATCATGGGATTGGAAAGGGTCTAGTAGCAGTAGAAGTGTTATGGCGGCTGCCAGCGCTGATGCTGCATTTCTCTTATTCCCCGTCGCGCGGGCCAACAAGATCACCGCTGCCATTACCCCGGCACGCAAAACTGAGGGTGAAGGCCTAACCAATAATAAAAAGAGCACCAAGAAGCTACTGGTCGTAAGCAGTTGAATGACCAAACGTTCAAAAAACAACTTACTAAGCCATAAAACTAAGGCGCTAACAATCGCAAAGTTTGCACCGCTAACAGCTGTCAAATGAGATAGTCCCGATCTGCGCATCTGCGATGTAAAACTTGGCGATTGTAAAGATGTATCACCCAGAATCATTCCCGGCACAAGTGCCCCAGCATTTGAATTGAAACGGGCTGACTGACCCCGAAACTCATCTCTGATTTGATTTAGAAGTTCAGATAGTTTTCCTGCTGAGCGCAGAATCTTCGGAGCATCATCAGTTATTAATGTGGCCGCAACTCTCTTTTCCCTTGTAATGATTAAGTTGCCACTTATTTCTATGTCATCGCCCAACGAAATTTCAGCGTTATGTTTACTTAGAACTCTTACCGGCAAACGTATTGAACTCTCTTTGCTATCCCACTCAACATAGGTGGCCCGTACTACAAATGAGTTCTGAGAGCGATTAAGTTGTGAACCTTGTACCTTGGGAGTAGTTGACTTGATATCACTGGTTACTTTGGCTTGTAAAACAACGGCACCACGGTCTTGAGCGATCTTTGCTAAAAGGCTGTTCTGCAGTGTCGCCAGATGCAGTGAGTAAATCCCGCAACCCACCAGAAGTGACCAAGCCAGAATTGAAACAGCCTTAGCTCTCGAGTAAAGAAGTAGGACAATTGGAGCAATCAACAACGCCCATCTCCAGCTATAGGCACTGGCTAATAGGGCGCCGATCCAGGTGCCGGCACTAAACATTAAAAGCCGCAGTTCCAGCCGCGGCTTTTTTGATGGCTCCTTTACAGAGTTAATCTCGGTTTTATTCTCGCTAAGGTTTTAACGCCAATGCCGGAGACCTTTAACAAATCCTCAATGTTCATAAATGGACCATTTTGATTACGATAACTAATGATCCGTGCCGCAATTACCGGACCGATACCTGTAAGAGAGTCAAACTCTGCCTTCGTGCCCCGATTTATATTTACAATTCCTGAGTAACTCTTTTTGCTCGAACTGCTTTTGGATGAGGAAATCACCTTTGGTTGATATCCGACATATATTTGCTCTCCATCAACCAAAATTCGGGCCAGATTTATATCGCTGAGATCTACACCCTGCTTCGCGCCACCAGCCGCTTTGATGGCATCTGCAACTCGAGAGCCATGCAGCAAGGGATAAACATCGGGCTTTTTAACCTTGCCTGCAACATGGACCAAGATATTTTTCGCAACTGGAGAGATACTGAGCTTGGGTATTGGAGCCTCTTGCGCTTCTGCACTACCCCTCGTGGTACTAAAGAGAAATAGGGCCAGTCCAATTCCAATCAAACTAATGAAAACTAAGGCGCGACGTTGTTGATCGGTGTAGTTGTTTAGATTTTCTTTGAGCTCTGCAATATCCATGGGCAGATGAAACCAGTGCACTTCCAGCTATTTAGGTTTTCACTTTATTTGAGTGCAAAAACTATGCTGTGGAAAACAACTACAAAACTATATTTACAAACTTCGGCGCTTTGGTAATTATTTTCTTGGGCTGCATTCCGGCAAGCTCAGCGACAACTTCCGCATCTGTCAGCGCCATCTTCTCCAAATCAGCATCTGAAATATCCGGGGCTACCTCTACTCGAGATTTGATTTTGCCATTAATCTGAAAAATGGCGGTTACTGAATCTTGAGTTAGTAATGCTGGATCAACGGTTGGCCAACCAGCCAATGCAACTGATGGTTTATGACCCAATTTCTCCCACATCTCTTCGGCGGTGTAGGGGGCGATTAAAGACAAGGAAATCGCAACAATTTCAGAGGCCTCGCGCACCGCAGGATCAGCAGGACCACAGCCGGAATCAATCGCCTTTCGGGTCGCATTTACCAACTCCATTACACGAGCGACGGCAACATTAAATCTAAAAGTTTCTACCGCCAATGAAATGTCATTCAAGCTCTTGTGCGCCGTTTTGCGCAAAGTTAAATCACCTTTAGTGAAATCTACGCCGGGCTCACTTGTGACATCTCCAGCCAATCGCCATGCGCGGTTCAAGAACTTTGCAGAACCCGCCGGTGAAACATCAGCCCAATCAACATCATCCTCTGGAGGCCCTGCAAAGACCATCGTCAGTCGGATCGCATCTACTCCATGTTTTTCCAACTCATCAGAGAGTCTGACCAGATTGCCACGGCTCTTGCTCATTGCAGAACCATCCATAATTACCATTCCCTGATTTAACAATCTAGTAAATGGCTCGTTGAAGTTTAAGTAACCCATGTCATGCAAAGCTTTAGTGAAGAATCTTGAGTAGAGAAGATGCAAAATAGCGTGGGTAACTCCCCCTACATATTGATCAACTGGCAGCCACTTTTCAACTTCTTCTTTGATAAATGCCTGGTCATGCGAGTCGACGCTGGTGTAACGCAGGAAGTACCAGGATGAGTCAACAAATGTGTCCATGGTGTCGGTATCACGCAAAGCGGCAGCACCGCACTTAGTACAGGAAACATTTACCCAATCAGTAGCGGTTGCTAGTGGGGAAGTTCCCTTTGGTTTCAAATCCAAAGTTGCAGAGCTAGGTAACTTAACCGGCAATTGCTCCTCCGGAACTGGAACCTCTCCACACTTCTCACAATGAATAATCGGAATAGGTGTTCCCCAATAACGTTGCCGTGAGATTAGCCAATCGCGCAGGCGATAATTGTTGGAGGCTTTACCTAATTTCTTATCCTCAAGCTCTTTAACGATTTGTGAAATCGCAGCAGCGCTGGAAAGGCCATTTAGATTGCCAGAGTTGATTAATTCGCCATCCCCAGCTGTGGCAACACCAGTAATTGATGGATCTTCCTCATCAGTTTTAACAACCACCCGAACCGGAAGATTCATGGCACGAGCGAAATCTAAATCTCGCTGATCATGAGCGGGAACCGCCATGATGGCGCCGGTTCCGTAATCAGCCAGTACATAATCACTAGCCCAAATCGGAATCCGCTCACCGTTTACCGGATTGATGGCATATCTGCCTAAGAAGACACCTGATTTGGGTCGATCCGTTGCTAAACGATCAATATCGCTAGCCGCCCTTACCGAATCAAAATACTTTTCAAACTCCGCTTCGACCTGGCTACCTTTTACTAATTCGCGAGCCAACTCACTATCAACCGCAACCACCATGAATGTAGCGCCGTACAAAGTGTCGGGCCTGGTTGTATAAATGACTACCGGCTCGTCTCTGCCCTCAATTTCAAAAGAAACCTCAGCTCCAGTGGACTTGCCAATCCAATTGCGCTGCATAGTCAAAACTTTTTCGGGCCACTTACCTTCTAGCTGCTCCATATCTGACAGAAGACGCTCTGCATAATCAGTGATCTTGAAATACCACTGGTTCAACTTCTTCTTGGTGACCGCATTGTCACAACGCTCGCAAAGACCGGCTACTACCTGCTCATTTGCTAGAACTGTTTGACATGAAGGGCACCAATTAACCGCAGAGTTTTTTCGATAAGCCAATCCCTTTTCATACATCTTGATAAAGATCCACTGATTCCACTTGTAATACTCAGGATCGCATGTATAAAGCACTCGATCCCAATCAAAGGAGCAGGCATAGCGGCGCATAGAAGCTTTTTGAGTATTAATGTTTTCGTAGGTCCAGATACTTGGATCTTCATTGCGCTTAATTGCGGCATTTTCAGCGGGCAGTCCAAATGCATCCCAACCAATCGGATGCATAACATTAAAACCTTTTTGCACCCAGTAACGGGCGATTACATCACCTAGCGCGTAAGCCTCGGCATGGCCCATATGTAAATCCCCGGAAGGGTAAGGAAACATATCCAATACATATTTCTTTGGGCGTGGGTCATCATTCTTTCCAGAGCGGAATGGCGCTATCTGATCCCAGATTGGAAGCCACTTTTCCTGGACATGGTTGATGTCGTAGGCCTCATGCATGTGCGTAGGTTACCGTCCTTGTTTTAATGCCATTGCACGCCAGTTAACTCTTCGCTGACGCTCCAAAGATTTCGAGCCAAACTCTGGTCATATGCAATTGATCTGGCCCGCGTCGCCTTGGGGTAGCCACGCATCTCCATCAATCCATCTGGTCCGATATATGAAGCTCCATAAAGATTTGGAAATGTAGCTGCACATAAAGTTGGTAGGGCACCTTTTGCAGCAGATTGCGCCATTATCGAATTCATAAATGCAGTGGCGCGCTCCTCACGCAAACTCCCCCGCATCTTCGGCCCCACGCTCTGCAGATTGGTATTTGAATAACCGGGATGAGCCGCAAAAGCCTTAAATTCATACCCACGAGCATTTACGATTCGCTCTAATTCAAATGTAAATAAGAGGTTTGCCAATTTGCTAGCGCCATAAGCACCCCAAGGTTGATACTTGTTGCGCCCTAGGCAGATATCTCTGATTGTCTCAACAGATCCATCGCCAAAAGATCCGGTGCGATGTGCCTGACTAGATATAGTAACTACGCGAGACTTGATCCGATTGCTTAGTAAAGCAGCAAATGCAAAATGTCCCAAGTGATTGGTTCCCATTTGTAATTCAAAGTCATCAGCAGTTTTTGTAAATGGAACGGCCATGACTCCAGCATTCAAAATTAATACATCGATATCGCCTTCAAATTCCCGGGCCGCTTTGCGCACACTGTTCAAATCCGCTAAATCCAACTGCATAGTTGAAATTAATTGACTAGAAAGTTCTTTTTGGGTGCGCTCGGCTTTCTCTGGATTTCGAGCGGTGATTGTTACCTGCGCACCAGCTCGTACCAACTCTCGGGCTGCTTCCTTACCAATTCCACTTGTTCCACCAGTAATTAAAAAACGTTTTCCAGCCAGATTTGGTAAATCTTTTGCTGACCAACCTGATGGAATGTGTTGCAATGGAACCCGTGAATTACTCATGCCCTACTCTCTTTTGTTGCAAATCTGTGGAGCTAAGGGGACTTGAACCCCTGACCCCCTGCATGCCATGCAGGTGCGCTACCAGCTGCGCTATAGCCCCTAACTTTGTTGCGCGGCAGACCTTACCTGAACTAAGCCCCGCTTTCCTCTCCATAGATGGGCTCAGGTAGAGATCCCGAGTTGTGCTCAACTAGGACCCAACCATTTCTATGGTGGCCGCTTTCCAAAATCGACCAACAAGCATTTGAGAGTCCACCAATAGCTGACCATTGATTCATCGGCATATCCAACATCTTGCCCAAAATGCAGCGCGCAGTGCCGCCATGGGTGACGACAATCAGAGTGGAAATATCATCATGCAGAGCAGCATTAATTGCATTCACCGCTCGATGCGCAATTTCACTGCGTCGCTCACCGGTTTGTCCTGCAGGTTGATCATCTCCATCTAGCCAGTTAACAAAGCGGTCGTAATCCTCTGCACGATTTTCCGCTCCGGTCTTTCCCTCCCAATTTCCACCATTGGTCTCACGCAAACCCGCATCTATCGAAATATCCAACGCGGCAATCTTTGCAAGAGCCGCAGCGGTCTGCTGAGCACGAATCAAATCACTGGAAATTATTTTGTTAGGACGAAGTGCTAGTAAAAGTGGGGCAGCATGTTCAGCTTGTTGTAACCCAACCTCATTTAAGGGAATATCTGAGTGTCCCTGAAAGCGATTTTCAATATTCCAATTAGTTTGACCATGACGCCACAAAACTACCCGCTGCCTAGCCTGTGCCATTTATGCATCGCCCTTTTTGAACTGTGCCGCTTGAGCGACCGCATCTAGCGGCAAAGTAGGACAGTCATTCCATAGTCGATCCAGCATGTAGTACTGGCGAATCTCCTCGGTCTGAACATGAACTACTAAATCTTCATAATCTAAAAGAATCCAGTGCTCGGAGCCCTCTCGTCGCACCGGCTTTTCGCCGACCTTCGCTAACTCTCTTTCGATTTCATCAGCTATGGCATCAATCTGTCGCTCATTTTGTCCACTAACTAATAAGAAGACCTCACTTAAAACCATTTGAGCTGAGAGATCGATTGCTACCAAATCAGTTCCTAATTTTTCAATCGCTGCATGGGAAGCGCGCTGCGTGAGCTCTATCGTTGATTTACGCGGCGCCATATAGTCCTTTGCTCTTGATGAACTCGGCGACCTTAGCAGGAATCAGCTGGGAGGTATCACTCTGAGCTGCTATCGCACCACGCACCTTGGTGGCAGATATGTCTAGGGCGTCTATTTCAATCTCCGTGAATTTGATAAAGCTGGGCATTTCTGCGGTATCGACTTTGGAGTTCGGCCTCTTCACAATTAAGAACTCAACCATCTGCGCCAGCTTTTCGATTTGGTGCCAGGTTTTTAGATTAGGTAGAACATCGCTTCCGGCAATCCAAATTACCTGGCAAGAGTCATAGGCCGTCTTCACTTCAACAACGGTATCGATAGCATAACTATTACCCTCGCGACTAATCTCAATATCACTTACCTGCACAGGCAGATCCTGAAGAGCAATTTGAGTCATTTCAAATCTTTGCAACTTGGTTGCGACGGGGTTTTTCTGCCATGGTTGCCCAGAAGGAACTACAACTAATTGATCGAAATTAGCTTTCTTGCTTAGTTCAGTGATCAGATGAATATGACCGAAATGTATGGGATCAAAGCTCCCACCAAAGATGCCGACTCTCTTAATCGCGATCAAGGCGAAGTACTAAGTAAAGCATCAACATCAACACTGCAAAGGTAAATACCCCAAAGAAAACTGGTGAAGCTGGAAGCTCTCGGCCCTTTTCGCCGACTTCGCTAAATAATGTCTGTGCCTGCAGAGCAATAAGTGACTTCAACATGTTGTAATCCTAACTCCTAGCTCGGTCCATTTTCTAATAACTTGATAAATCCCGCCTCATCAAGAATTGGAACACCCAACTCCTCGGCCTTGGCCGCCTTAGAGCCAGGTGAATCTCCCACCACAACAAAGTCGGTTTTCTTTGAAACCGAGGAGGCGGCCTTACCGCCGCGCTGGGTTATGGCCTCGCTCACTCCATCACGGGTGAAGTTTTCTAGTGAACCGGTCACTACCAAAGTCAGACCCTGCAGTGTTTGTGGCAGAGATGAAACCTGTACCCCTTCCATCAAAACCCCTGCTTTTTGCCACTTATTTACAATCTCTTTATGCCAACTTTCAGAGAACCACTCTTGAATACTCTCTGCAATTACCGCACCGACACCATCTACTTCAGATAACTCTTCACTAGTTGCGGAAGCGATTTTAGAAATAGAGCCAAAGCTTTTTGCCAAGGCTTGCGCTGCAGTCGGACCTACATGGCGAATCGATAGGGAAACCAGAACTCGCCACAGCGGTCTGGACTTAGCTTCTTCCAAAGCATTTAGGAGCTTTTCCGCATTAGCACCTAAACTGCCATCTTTCTTACGGAAAAACTCGCTACGCAACAAATCCTTTTCAGTCAGTGAAAAGATATCTGCTTCATCAACAATCAGTTTGTCACCAAGTAAGGCGTTAGCGGCTTCATAACCCAAAACATCGATATCAAGCGCCGCGCGCGAACCAATGTAGTAAAGACGTTCTCGAAGCTGGGCCGGACAGCTGCGCGCATTTGGACATCTAATATCAACATCACCTTCAGACATGGCCCGTAATTTGGTGCCACAATCCGGACAGTTTTTAGGCATGACAAACTTGCGCTCTGCTCCAGTTCTTTTTTCTATGACCGGACCGAGGATCTCCGGAATGACATCTCCCGCTTTTCGCAGCACCACAGTGTCACCAATCAAAACACCCTTTCGCTCTACCTCTTCAATATTGTGCAAGGTCGCATTGGTAACTGTGGAACCTGCAACTCGAACCGGTTCCATAAATCCAAAAGGCGTAACTCGTCCAGTTCTACCGACACTGACGCGAATATCAATTAATTTTGTAGTTACCTCTTCTGGCGGATATTTGTATGCGATGGCCCATTTTGGAGCCCGTGAAGTTGTGCCTAGAGTCTTTTGAATCTCTCTTTCATTTACCTTTATTACGACCCCGTC